>NZ_JBHJUW010000154.1:0-18979 GCF_042268205.1 Streptomyces sp. NPDC056160 | reverse complement strand
GCCCGCGAGGTCTACCGCGCTCTGACCGCCACACCAACCGAACGAATCACCCAAACCGACCTCGCTCCTGCAGCTTGACAAGCATAGGAGCATCCTGACCGACCTGCCGACCTGACCGACCTGCCGACCTGACCGACCTGCCGACCTGTGACCCGTCGGCCGCGGGCCGCCCCGGCGGGAGCGTGAGCCGGCTGTTCCTCAGCGGGCGGACAGAGGACGATGCCCGCGATGAGGAGGCCGCAGCGGTGGACCCGTGGCGGTCGGCCACTGCCTGAGGCGGTTGATGCAGCGTTCGACGGTGTCACGTTGAGCGGGGCTTCGCGGCCGAATCCGAGCGGGAGCCCGCCGTTGCGACCTCTGCGCCTCCAGGCGGGCCTGTCAGCCGTTGCCGTTGCCGTTGTTCCCGTTCCCGTTGTTCCCGTTGCTGCCATTGTTGGCGTTGCCGTCCCAGCGGGGCCCGCGCTCCTTCGGCACGGGAGGCGGAGACGAGGTGAACCGTTCCGGCCGCACGGTCCGCCGTCTGCCCGGCAAGTCGGACCCGGTCGACACACAGGCTGCCGCGTGGGCCGTGCTCAGCGGCCGCGCCAGGGCCTGGGCGGGCGAATCCGGCGACGAGCCGGTGCGAAGCGCCCGGATACGAAGTGGCCTGCGGCCGGACCGAAGGCTGGGGGCTGATGTGGCTTGCGGACGGGTACTCGCCCGCCGGACCGCGTTCTAGACTGCGACCGCTCCGAAATCTGACGATCTTTTGGAGGGTGTGCAGGATGAGCCGAGCTCTCATGACCGCAGTGGCGGCGGCGTTGGTCGTGTCCGGGGGCAGCACCACTGCCTCCGCTTCCGATGCCCCGCCGCGAACCACGCACGGTCCCTGCCAGTACACCCGGACACCGGACGACCCGGCAGCGCGGCCGGTTCCCCTGCCGCCGGACCCGCGGCACACCCCCGGTCACGGCACGGTCGACATGGCTGTCCCGACCAGCCAGGGCCCGCTCCCGCTGCGCCTGGACCGGGCGAAGGCGCCGTGCACGGTCCAGAGCTTCGCGCACCTGGCACGGCACCGGTTCTACGACCGTACGGTGTGCCATCGGCTGACGGCGTATCCGACGCTGAAGGTCTTGCAGTGCGGCGACCCGACCGGCACCGGCGAGGGTGGTCCGGGGTACGAGTACAAGGACGAGCTGCCGGTGGACCTGCCGCCGGCACCGAGCGATCCGACCGGCGTCCGCCGCCTTTACGGGCGCGGCCTGCTGGCGATGGCCAACGCCGGTCCGAACACGAACGGTTCGCAGTTCTTCGTCGTCTACGGCGACTCCGCGCTGCGACCGAACTACACGGTGTTCGGCACGGTCGGTACCGCCGGCCTGAAGACGCTCGACAAGATCGCCGCCGGCGGAATCGAGCCGACTACGCAGGAACCGGCGCCTGTCGACGGCACGCCCGTGCTGCGGACCGAACTGCTCAGCGTCCGGCCGTCCTGCCGCCCCTGACGCACTGCGGTGCGGTCGCCTCCCTCCGTCGACGAGGAGGGTGGCCGACCGCGCCGACGCTCAACTGACGCTCGTCCTGATGGGGTCGTTACGGCAGGGGGGCCGGGACTGGGGCCTTCTCGCAAGGCGCCGGGTGCTGCACGCTTCATCCGGAATCCGGAATGTCCGGCACGGCCGCACGCCGCGTGATCAGTTCGCGGAGGCACCGCCGCCTACAGGCTTGATGCGGGCAGACTCCCCGGTAGGTACTCCCCGGTAGGTCAACAGCTGGGTGAACAGCCGCCAGAACGGCTCGGGCCGCCCGTTCCCCGGCGGCGAGGGCGCCTTCGATGTGTCCGGCGTACTCGGTCGCCGCCTCGGTCGAGGCCCAGTGCAGACGGCCGTCGAGCACCGGCTGCTGGTAAAGGGAGTGGCCGAAGAGCGAGTAGTCGGCCAGGTGCCGCACCTGCGACGGGGAGGTCTACCGCTGGGTGCTCCAGTTCTGCACGTGCAGAGCCTCAGGAGTGGCGGCGGCCTGGCCGAAGAGCCGCACGAGCTGTGGGCAGCTCGGAGGCGAGGGCGGCGGCGATGCTCTGGGCTCCGGCGGCGAACCGGTGGGAGGGGGCATCGACCAGGTTGCCGGCGAGGCGGCGTGTGCCAGAGGTGTCCTGGAGCATGGTGTCGCCGGCGAGGTGCTGGTCGAAGGTCCCGATGCCGCTGAGCGCGGTCAGGTCCGTACCCGCTCCTCGCCGTCCCAGAACCAGGTGGCGCCGAGATCGAGCGCGCGCTCGCAGTGCGATGCGGCGGCGGAGAGCAGGCGTCCGCCGATGCGGTCACGGGCCTCCAGACAGACCGTGTCGCGCCCGGCGGCGTGCAGGGCGGTGGCCGCGGCGAGTCCGGAGGCGCCCGCGCCGACCACGAGCACGTCGTGGCTGTCCCGGTGGGACATGTCTGATTCCCCTTCTGGTCTGTCGAACCCCCGCTGCCGTCGGGTGGGTCGGTGTGCGGCATCCGGTTCGGATGTGCCGCGTGGGCGTGGCCAGGCGAGTCCGTTACGCCTTCCCAGGGGCGCCGGGCGTGGGGGAGAGCCCGACTACTCGACGCCAGCGGTGTCGAGGACGACGCGGAAGCGAGGTCCACCGGACCGCAGCCGGGTCACGGCTTCACCGACCTGCTCCAAGGGCATGCGCTCGACCATGGGCCGTACCCCGTTGGTGACGGCGAACCGCATCGCCTCTTCCGTCTCGCGGGGGCTCCCGGCCAGGTGTCCGGTGACGGTGTGGCCGTTCATGACGAGCTGGAACGCCACCACGCGCGGGCGGGCCCTGGTGGACCGGGAGTTGTATCTGCCCACGTCCTGGACCGACGACCGCGAGCGCTGCCGCGCCGCCCACATCCCCGACGAACGTGCCTTCGCCACCAAGCCCGACCTGGCCAGGGCCATGGTGCTGCGGGCGATCGCCTCGCCGCTGCCGATCGCCTGGGTGGCCGTGGATGCCGCCTACGGCCAGGAGTGGCGGCTGCGCCGCATGCTGGAGGAGACCGGCCTGGGCTATGTCCTCGCGGTCCCCAAGTCTCAGCAGGTGCCGCGCTTCGGGCGCATCGATCATCTCTTCTCGCAGGATCCCGAGGAAGCACGGGAGCGACGTTCGTGCGGGGACCGCGCGGAGGCCCGTGCCTCATCGATGTCACCAGGCCCTGAACGGCGGCAACCCCAGATCCGTCGGAACACCGAACGGGTGGACACTGTCATCGGTCAGCATCCGGAAAATGAATTCGGACACCGGCATATCGAAACGATGCCAATCGTCGGTCGAATCGACGCGTGCCACGATCGGCCATCGGTCCGAATTCTCCCCGTCCTGAGCAAGCCAGTAGAACTCGGCTTCCTCCGCCGTGGACTGAGCCCACGAAAGCAGCCCTTCCTTGCCGGGTTCAAATACCGCGTAGGGGCGATAAACACTGGTCGCGTCCGGATGACGACTCAGCGTCTGCCTGAGCATGGACAAATTGCCAGAAATGCTAAATTCTCCCGATGTGTCCCCGAGAGGGTAAAGGTACTCGCCGAAGACCCCCATGCCGAATGTTTCCACCAGTTGCTTGAAGTCCCCCGGGAGCGTCGCACCAATCTCCTGCTCGACGGTCCCCCAATCGCTGTCCAGGCCAAGCGGCTCATGCCCGGCAAGCTGAGCGATCCTGTTCACCCATGCCATTGGATACGCCTTTCCGAAACAGAAGGGGGGAGGTTGAAGTGACCTGCCTCCGAGGGCCCCCGAGCCCCCGGAGACAGGCCACTGCTTCAGGGCCGAAGTCAACCCGTCAACGTCATGGGACGTTTGGAACCAACGGCGTGCCGGATCACATCCTTGCCCGGTGGGCCGGACACACGAACGTCAAGACCACCAAGAAGTGGTACGTGAAGCCGGACGTGGAGGACCTCCGCGAAGCCGCCACAACGTGGGACGCCTGCAGGTGCTGGGATGGTGGGGCAGGCGTGAGTCAGGCGGCCCACCGATTGAGCGACTTGCCCGGTACGACATTGGCCGGGCCCTGCGGTCCGATGGCGTGTTCCAGGACGGTCATCCACTGGTGGAGCCACGGGTCTGTCGCGTAGAGGAGCGCCGTGCGGTTGACCAATTGGCTACCCGGCAGGAGCGTGAGCGAGAGCCTGCGATTCCTGATCGTCCGCGCCACGAAGTGCACGATGAGGGCGACTTCACAGATCTCGCGATACGTTCGCTGCTCCAGGGCAGCCACCCTCTCATCGGCTCCCTTCGGGTAGGCACTGACGTCGAGTTCAGGAAGTCCACCCTTGAGCGCGTCTGCGATGATCAGGCTCTTCACCTGTTCACGTTCTCCCGCGGGCCGATCGACTCCCATGGCCCGGAGAAGCATTGCGCTGTCTTCGGCAACGGCCTCCGAGGGCAGACCGTCACCGTTGACCCGATCGGCGACGAGCTGCGTGATCGCGGCAGCCACGTCACGGAGCTTCGGGTCGCCCTGCCGACGAGCAGGGAGCGACCGGCGACGACGCGCGAGGAGCTGGGCGGACTCGTGCGCGAATCGGTGCAGCTCGACATTCGGCAGCCGACCGGCGCCGTCCTTGGGAGAAACCTAGCCCTCCGGACTGCCTCACTCCCGCCCGCGTCCGCCGCGACTTCCGGCACATCCGCCCACAGGCCGCCTGCCCGGCCAGAGCTCCGGAACCCACCCTCCCCGGTCCGGGCCGGCCACCGGGCCGGAAAAACACCCACCCCGCACCCCGCCACGACGTGCACACACCCAAGAAAGCACAGCCAGCGAAACGATGGAAGAAGAAGACAACCACCCCGAAACCCCGCCCTACAGGTTGAAGATCGAGCTAGGGCTTGTTGCGAAAGTGGGTCCTGGTCGCCGAGTCCACCTCGTGCCGGTTCACAGGGCGATCACGATTTTGCCGTGAACGTGCCTCTCGGCCTGCCTCGTCACGGCTTCGCGGATCTGCTCGACCGGGAAGGTCGCCGCGATCGGAACCGTGATCTCGCCGGCATGGATCGCGTCGACGATCCGTTTCAGGGCGCCCGGACCCGCGTCGAGGGCGCCCGCCTTGCGGACACCGGGCGGCGGGGCGGGGCCGTCGGCTACGACGGAGATCCGCTCGGGTGCCACGCCGAGCTCGAGGGCGGTCTCGGCCGCCTCCCTTCCGAACAGGTCGGTTACGGCGGTGATCCCCTCGGGCGCCAGGCCCCGCACCCGGTCCGCCAGGCCTGGGCCGTACGCCACGGGTTCGGCGCCGAGCCCGCGCAGGAATCCGAAAGTGCGCTCGGAGGCGGTGCCGAGCACCCGGGCACCCGTGAGCTTCGCCAGCTGCACGGCGAAGATGCCCACGCCACCCGCCGCTCCACCGATCAGGACGGTGTCCCCGGCGCGGAGTTCGATCGCGGCGAGCGCGGCGGAGGCCGTCAGGCCGGCCACCGGAAGTGTGGCCGCCACCTCGTCACTGATGCCATCCGGGGTGGGCCACAGGTCTGCGGCGGGGGTCTTGACCAGCACGAAATCGGCGACGGACCGGCCAATCGCCGCCCCGTACACCCGGTTCCCGGCCGCGAATCCGGTGGCTTCGGCGCCCACTTCGTCCACCACTCCGGCGAAGTCGCTGCCGAACCCGGCCGGCAGTGAGATGCCGAACCGCGCCGCCATGTCGGGCTGGGTGGTGATCTGCCAATCCATCGGATTCAGCCCGGCGGCTGTGACCCGGACGCGAACCTCGTCGGGTGCGGCGTGCGGCTCGGGTATCTCCTGCAGTTCGAGTACTTCGGGACCGCCGAATCGCCGGTAGCGGACAGCTTTACTCATCGGTGACCTCTCCTGGCCAGTGATGGGACTTGGTCTTATCGACCGTACACCAGTGATGGGACAAAGTCCCGTACACTGTTTCCATGGCCCGCTGGCAACCCGACGCACCAGGACGACTCGCCGCCGCTGCCCTCGACCTCTTCGAGGAACAGGGCTACGAGAACACGACCGTGATCGAGATCGCGGAGCACGCCGGGCTCACCAAGAGCACCTTCTTCCGGTACTTCCCGGACAAGCGCGAGGTGCTCTTCGGCGGGGGCACGGTAGCCGGTCTGCTCGTCGAAGGGATCGCCTCGGCGCCGGCGGAGTCCGGGCCGCTCGACACGGTGGCGGAGGCCCTCGACGCGCTCGGCCGGACATTCTTCACCGCCGACCGCCGCGAGTTCAGCGGCCGGCGCCAGGCCGTTCTCAACGCCAATACGGAACTACGCGAACGTGAAGCCCTGAAGAGGATCGAGCTCACCGCCTCGATGATCGAGGCCCTCAACCGCCGCGGAGTCCCGAGCCTGACCGCGCGTGTGGCCGCGCACCTGGGCGCGCTCGCCTGGGAGATCGCCTACGACCAGTGGGTCGGCACCGACAACAGTGAGGGCTTCGGCCCGCTGGCACGGCAGGCACTCGCCGACGTATGCGCGGCCGGAGCCGTGCGCTAGGTGTATTGCCCTGTGAGGTTGGGGACGCGGCTGGCGGGTGGTTGACCCTGAGGTTTTCGCCGTCCTGGGTCGCTTAGCGGGCTCTCGCAGGGGCGCGGAGCTGTTCGGTCAGCTGCTCGAGTTCGACCGCCATGGCAGGCGAGGGGTCGTTGAGTCCGCTGTGCACGGTCGTCGGGCTCTTCAGGAAGCGCCGGAGCACGGCCATGAGGAGCCCTTGCGGCAGAGCCCGCAACGCGGCGAACGCGCGAGGTACCGGCGGCGTCTCCATCGCGGCGAGGTTCTGCCGCATGAGGTGGAGCATGCCGCGGACCGCGTCCGGGTCGTCGGCCAGCGCTACCGGGCCGCCCGCCGCGTGTACCGCCTGTCCGAGCGGCACCTCGAATGCGGCGTGCGTCCTGAGCCAGGCGTCCATCTGCGGCTCGGCCTTGGCGTTGATCCCGGCAGTACGGAACGTCTCCACGATCCGTTCCAGTCGCGGGGTGGTGCGGCCGTCGGGTTCGCCGATCGGCATCGCGACCCGACGGGTGATGAAACTGCTCTTGCGGTAGCGGATCACGTCGCCGTCCATCGTGCCGCCCGTCATGGGGAAGCCGAGCAGCACCCGTTCGTGGCCGATCACCGCGCCCAGCGTTTCCGAGCCGGCTGCCCAGTTGAGCAGGAACAGCACATCACCTTGGACGCCGGCGAGTGATTCCAGCACCGCGTCCACCTGGTGGGTGCGGACGAAGACGGTGATCAGGCCGTACTCGCTGCTGATCGTGACGATCCTCAGCGACCCGGCCGAGGAGGCGCGCAGCTGGACCGGCCCGGGCGAGGACACGGTCCGCGAGCGCTACCTCGCAGCCTTCGCGCGCGTACTGCCCGGCCTGCCCCCGGAGGAGCTGCGGTTCCGGATGCGGGGGATCCTTGCCGTGGCGGCCGTCGACCGCCTCGAGGCCCACCAGCAGCCCTCCCCGGGCTGCACGTCCCCGGTAGCGGGCGAGGCGGCCCGGCGATGGGCGATCACGTTCCTGACGGCAGCGATGAGTGCGCCACCGACCCGGACCTGACGACCCGAGACAGACGCTGGCGGCGCGGGTCAGGCGGCGTTCACCCTGTGGACGAGGGCAGTGAGGCACTTGTCGGCGGCGTTCTTGTTCCGCCAGATGATGTAGCGGCGGATCACGCTGCCCTGTTCCTTGTGGGTGGCGTGGTCGGTTCCGACGAGGGCGAAGTAGCGCAGGGCGCTGAACTGGGCCTCGATGCGGTTGAGCCAGGAGCTGTTAGTCGGGGTGCAGGCGATCTCGACGCTGTTCGCGGCGGCCCGGTCGCCGACTGGCCGAGCTCGCGGCTCAACTCGGACTCCCCTCCGGTGTGCTCAGCTGTGCTCAGCGAGGAGCGGTACCGCCCGGGGACTCTGCGCCCAGGAGCGTGAGCAGCCCGGGGAATCTCTTCTCGATGTCCGCGCGTCGTAGTCGGACGCCCTTGCGGTTGCCGTAGTCGATCTCGTCAATGAGACCTGCCTCGCGCAGGACCCGGAAGTGGTGGGTCTGGGTCTGCTTCGAGATCGGAAGATTGAACGAGTTGCAGCCCCGCTCGCTGTCGCTGCGGTCGGCGGCCAACTCCGTCAACACCGAACGACGGTGCTCGTCGGCGAGGGCACGAAACACCGTACCCAGATCGAGCGCATCGGCCTCCGGGCCAACCAGGTTCCTCCCGGCCACGCCGCACCTCCTTCGAGTACGTCTTGCATCGTACCTGAAGGGCGTGCTTTGCTGAGGTACGAAATTTTTCGTACCTGGCCAGGGTTGCGCTGCCCCGTGCCGCCGCGCCCTGAGCCCCGGCCCCGGCACTCACCGGGGACCTGGTCATCGACGCTCCGAGAGGTCATCGTCATGAAGAAACCCGAGGTGCTGATAGTCGGTGCCGGAATCGCAGGGCCCGCACTCGCCTACTGGCTCTCCCGGAATGGATACCGGCCAACGGTCGTCGAACACGCCCGGCAACTGCGCTCCGGTGGCAGCGCGATCGTCGTGAAGGGGCCCGCGATCCCGGTCGCCGACCGCATGGGCATCCTCCCGCAGCTCCACGGGCTCGCCACCCGCAATCGGTCGCTGACCCTGCTCGACCCCGGCGGCAGGCGAATCCTGCAACTCCCGCTCACCTCGGACGAGGCGCCGACGGTCGAAGTGACCCGAGCCGACCTGTCCGAGGTGCTCCACCGGTCGGCGCAGACCGAGGCCGAGTTCTTGTTCGACGACACGGTCACCGCTCTCGACCAGGATGAAGGTGGGGTCGATGTCACCTTCCGGCGGTCCGCGCCACGGCGCTTCGACTTGGTAGTCGGTGCCGACGGGATGCACTCCACCGTACGGCGCCTGGTATTCGGCCCCGAGCGGCAGTTCGCGGGCGACCTGGGCCTGTACGGCGCGACCGTCCCGCTGGAACCCGACGCCATCGAGGACCCGACCGAGATGACGATGCTGACCGTGCCGAACCGGATGCTGGTCCTCCACCCCTCGCGGACCACTCCGCTCGCGATCTTCACCTTCCGGGCCGCACAGCTGGCGCCCCACGACCGCAAGAACATCGCCCTTCACAAGCAGACCGTGGCCGACGCCTACGCCGACGTGCGGTGGCGGGCACCGGAACTCGTGGCTGCGTTCCTCGACCACCCGGCTCCGTTCTTCGACCCCCTGACCACCGTCCGGGTGCCCTCGTGGTCCCTCGGACGGGTCGTACTGCTCGGGGACGCGGCGGCGGCGACAGCCCTGCTGGGCGACGGGTCCAGCATGGCGATGGCGGGCGCGTACGCCCTCGCGGAAGAGCTCGCCGCCCATCCCGGTGATCATGCCCGCGCCTTCACCGCCTACGAGTCGCGGCTCCGCCGTGAGGTAGGCCCGCGGCAGCGACGCGTCGGCCTGCTCTCCAGGCTCATGGTGCCCCGCACCCGGCCGGGCCTCGCGGTGCGCAACGCCGTGGGCCGCGCGGTCGGTCGCACGAACCGGATCGCCTCTCGCAAAGCCGCGAACCGGTAGACCGAGCCCGCACCGACCGGTCACCGGTCGGTGCGCAGCTCCCCCGTAGCTCCCGACCGGGTCGGCGCGCCATGTCCGACGAGCCCGGCGTGGCAGGCCATCGCCGATGCGGCAGGTCGACTGCTGGCGGCCTCACCCACCGTTCCCGGCGCTCGCCACGACACGGGTGCTGCCGGTGGCTACATCCCCGCGACGCGGAGGTGAAGTGCTGGACGGACAAGGCGTATCAAGGCGCCGGCGGCACCACCCGGGCGCCCGAAGGCGCTGAGCAGGAGGGCGGCTTCACCGACCGCGGCCAGGCCTTTGCCGCGTACGTCACCGATCAGCAGGCGGGTGGCGTGGTCGGCGCGGGTTGCGGTGGAGAGGTCGCCGCCGATCTGGGTCTCTTCCTCGGCGGCCAGACAGCGGCAGGGGATCTGCAGTGCTCCGATACGTTCAGAGCGGGAGCGATCACCAGGAGCGGCCCAAGGCGGATGCTGGTGGGGGAGTGGACGTCGGCGACCGTGATGAGCACGATCAGCGCGATCGGGATCGACACCAGCCACCGGTTCTGCTGGTCCTGGTCCACCCATCGCGCTCGCACAACCATGCACTTCACTGTGCGGTCATTCCATCCCGCCCGCATATCGCCCATCGCACCGTTGACCGGACACGCAGGTTTCGCTCGACATGCCGTGCAGCGCAAGCGGGACTAGGCTTTCTGAGCGAGGCCGCAGCGAACGACACGCCCTGTGCCTTCTGCTCACAGGCTTCCCGACCTCCAGGTCACAACGCCCGATCAAGCGAATGACGCGCAGGGCCCTGGAGAGACCGGTGGAGAGGTCGTTCCTTCCATACCGCTGCGGTGACACCTGAAGACCGCGCCGTACCCCGCTATCGGGCCCGGCGACGGCCATCCGCCTCGCGCCTCCCTGACGGGACCCGCGAAAGACGATGGAGACGGAAGGTATTCCCATGCGAGCACAGCGCATTCGGCGTCTGGTCGCGTTGTCCGCTTCGGGCCTGCTGCTGACCGGTGCAGCGGCGATCGGCACGGCGGGCAGCGCCTTCGCCACGGAACATGGCTACGACAGCTCCTACAGCAGCGATCACGGCGGTCACGGCTGGTGGAGCGACGACGGTGACTACGGTGGTTACGGCGGTGACCACGGTGGCTATGGCGGTGACTACGGTGGTTACGGCGGTGACCACGGTGGCTATGGCGGTGACCACGGTGGTTACGGCGGTGACCACGGTGGTTACGGCGGTGACCACGGTGGTTACGGCGGCGGTGACCATGGCGGCTATGGCGGTGGTGGGGGAGGCCACGGTGGTGGGGGCGGCCGCTGATCCAGAAATCCCCTGAGCGTGGCGACGTGCGGTCCATCACGGGGCCGCACGTTGCGGGAGTCTCCTGCCTCCTCCTGAGAAACGCGCCTGCCCGAAGGAGCCCGCCCATGCGAATCGTCGTGGACCTGAACAGATGTCAGGGCTACGCACAGTGCGTGTACCTTGCGCACGAGGTCTTCCGGTTGAACGGTCAGGAGGCGCTCACCTATGAGCCGAACCCTGATGACGAGCGGCGCCTGCAGGTCGAGCGAGCCGCTGCGGCGTGCCCGGTGCAGGCGATCATGATCGACCGCTCGGACGGCGAGGAACGGGGCGAGGCGCCATGACCTTGCGGGCTACGGTCGCGGAGCTGGTGCGCGCGTTCCGGGCCAGCGGCCGGATCGTCATCGTGGGGGCTTCTCTGGCGGGGCTGCGGGCCGCGGAGTCTTTGCGTGAGGAGGGCTTCACCGGTTCCCTGACCATCATCGGGGATGAGCCGTACGAGCCGTATGACCGTCCGCCGCTGTCCAAGCAGGTGCTCAAGGGCTGGGTGCCGGCCGACCACACGAAGCTGCCCCGTATGCGGGAAGTGGATGCGGACTGGCGGCTCGGGGTAGCCGCTGTCGGGCTGGACCGGGACACCAAACAGGTGCGTCTGGCCAATGGCGAGCAGGTGCCCTACGACCGGTTGCTGATCGCCACGGGCACCCGCGCGCGGCAGTGGCCCCACCCGGACGAGGCCGCCCTGGACGGGGTACACACGATTCGCTCGCGTGATGATGCAGCACAGTTGCAGAAGGAGCTGGCAGAGCCGCCGTCGCGGGTGCTGGTGATCGGCGCCGGGTTCATCGGCTCGGAGGTGGCCTCGGTCTGCCGGGAGCTCGGCCTCCCGGTGACCGTCGTCGAACGGGGTTCGGCGCCGCTGGTCGGTGCGCTGGGCGGGGTGATCGGGGAGATCGCCGCGCAGCTGCAGCGCGATCACGGTGTGGACCTGCGCTGTGGGCTGGGCGTGGCGTCGCTGGAGGGCGACTCCGGCGGGCACGTACGGCGGGCACATCTGTCGGACGGATCCACCGTCGACGCCGATGTGGTCGTGGCCTCGCTGGGGTCGATCCGCAACGTGGAGTGGCTGGAGGGCTCCGGCCTGGCGGCCGGTTTCTGGGGGGTGGGGTGCGACGCCGGGGGACGCGCCTTCGACATCAACGGCGTGGTCACCGACAGCATCTTTGTGGCAGGGGACGTGGCGCGCGCTCCGCATGTGCTGTACGAGTACCAGTTCCTCGCGATGGAGCACTGGGACAACGCCGTGCTCGGCGCCCAGGCCGCGGCCCACAACATGGTGAACCTCGAACCCCACTATCGTCCACACCTGCTGCTGCCCGGGTTCTGGTCCGGTCAGTTCGGCGTGAACATCAAGTCCGTCGGCGTGCCGCCTTTCGGTGACGAGATCGTCTTCACCCAGGGGTCCGTGGCCGACCGGCGTTTTGCCGCCGCTTACGGGCACCGGAGCCGCATTGTCGCCGCCGTGACCTTCGACCACGGCAAGTGGCTGGAGTACTACGGGAAGCTGATCGAGCAGTCCGGTCCGTTCCCGCCCCCGCCGCCGGGCTGGGACCAGCCGCCCGACATGAAGCCGATGCCGGCCGAGTTCCCGGACCCCAGGGTCCCGACGGCGATCCCCGATGTCGTCCTGACCGGCCATGCCCCGAGCGAGCGGACGGCCGAGTTCCGGCCCCGGCGCCACTGACCCGGTCCGGCGGGCCGAGCGTGCAAGCGGACAGCACCGACAGGAAGAAGGAGGGGAGCCTCGTGGTCGAGGAAACCCCTTGGCAGCAGGCCCTGCGCTACGCCAACCGCGCCAACCCGTACCCCTTCTACGAGGAACTCCGCAAGACACCGGTGGCGCGCCAGCCGGACGGCACCTACGTCGTCAGCACCTACCGGGAGATCGTCACGCTGCTCCACGACCCCCGGGTGAGTTCGGATCCACGAAAGCGCCCCGCTCCGGCCGCGGCCCGTGACGAGGGCTCGGGGGAGCAGGCGGCCGAGCCGATCAGGCAGGTGCTGACAGAGCCGAACATCATCACCTGCGATCCACCCGAGCACGACCGGGACCGCCGCACGATGATGCCGCACTTCGCCGGCCCGCCCCATGCGCCTCACCTGATCTCCGACCTGGAACCCGACATCCGCCGCCTCGTGGACGGCCTCCTGGACGACATGAGGGGCAAGACCCGGATCGATGCCGTCGACGACTTCGCCTACCCCCTGCCGGTGACGGTGATCTGCAAGGTTCTGGGCGTACCGCTGGAGGACGAGCCGCGCTTCCACCACTGGATCGAAACGGCCCTGGACGCCCTGGACTTCGGCCCCGAGGCCGCCTCCGAAGAGGTCCGGAGCCGGCTGGCCGAGGCCCGGCAAGCCGTGCAGGACTTCGGGCAGTTCGCAGCCGAGCTGCTCGACCGGTACGCCGACCAGCCCGGTCCGGGCATGCTCTCAGCCTTGGTGAACGAGGACGGCCAGGAAGAACGGATGTCCAAGGGCGTGCTCGCGAGCAACGCCCTGCTCCTGATCTTCGCGGGGCACGAGACCACGGTCAACCTGATCGCCCACAGCGTCCTCACCCTGCTACGGCACCCCGACGCACTGGAGGAGCTGCGCCGCCGACCGGAACTGATCGTGCCCGCGGTGGAGGAACTGCTGCGCTTCGAGTCGTCGGTGCAGTTCTGGCACACCCGCTCCGCCCTGGAGGACATCGACATCGCCGGCACCACCATCCCCAAGGGGGCGCCGATCTTCCTGGCGTACGGCTCGGCCAACCGCGACCCGCAACGGTTCACCGACCCCGACGAACTCGATTTCGAACGCCCCGACAACCAGCACCTCGGATTCAGCCAGGGCATCCACTTCTGCTTCGGCGCCCCGCTCGCCCGGCTCGAGGTCCAGGTGGCGGTCGGCGAGTTCGTCCGCCGGGTGGACAACCCCCGGCTCGTCCAGGACCCGCCGCCATACCGGCACAACCAGATCTTCCGGGGACCGCGGCACGTCATGGTCGACATCGACGGCATCCGCGACTGACAGGACGTGTGTGAGGGATCCCATGCGGGCTTTTCAACTCGTCGGCCGGCGGAAACCGCCGGAGCTGCGCGAGGTGCCGGTGCCCGAGGCCGGACCGGGGCAGGTCCTGGTGAAGGTCGCAGGTGCCGGTGCGTGCCACTCCGATCTGCACATCATGGAGGCACCCGGGCCACCACGAGGGCTCGCCACCGAACTGCCCTTCACCCTCGGCCACGACAACGCCGGATGGGTGGAACGGCTGGGACCGGGCGTCCCCGGGTTCACACCCGGGGACGCTGTGATCGTCTACGGCTCCTGGGGCTGTGGCATCTGTGCCGCCTGCCGCCAGGGGCGGGAGAACTACTGCCAGAGGCTCGGGGGGCAGGGCCCGGGCCTGGGAGGCGGTCACGACGGCGGGATGGCCGAGTACCTGCTCGTCCCCGGACCGCGGTACCTGATTCCCCCGGGCACCCTCGATCCCCGCCAGGCCGCCCCCCTCAGCGACGCCGGACCGACCAGCTACCACGCCGTCAAACGGTCACTGCACCTGCTGGGACCGGGCTCGACCGCGGTCGTCATCGGGGCCGGCGGTCTCGGCCAGATGACCATCCAGATCCTGCGCGCGCTCACCACGGCGACCACCGTCGTCGCCGTGGACACCGACTCCGGGAAGCTGGAAACCGCCAAGCACATCGGAGCCGACGAAGCGCTTCCCCCGGGCGACGAGGCGATCGCGCGCATCAGCTCCTGCACGACGGCAAGATCCAAGGACGCGCCGTCATCACCCCCACGCCGGAGTACGGACGCCAGCGCGACCGACCCGCACGTGCGGCGTGGTCGGGTGCCGGCCGACATGCACCGATGCGACAGCGCTGCTTCAAGAAGGAGGCAGGTGCCATGACATCCCCCGCTGATTCCCCAAGTCCCGTTCCGCCACGCGGCACCGAACCAGAAGAGAGCCCCCTGGCCGAGGGCATGGCTGCCCTGGCGAACATGGGCTGGCAGATCCTGCTCACGATGGGCCTCGCCACCATCGCCCTAGGCGTCGTCGCCCTGGTCTGGCCGGGCGCGACCCTACGGGTCGTCGGCATTCTCTTCGGCGTCTACCTACTGGCCACCGGCGTCTTCCAACTCGCCGCCGCCTTCGGCACCCACGTCCCACGGCACCTTCGCGTCCTGCACTTCATCACCGGCGCGGCCTCGATCCTGCTGGGACTGATCTGCTTCCGCGGCACCCTCGAGTCGATCCTCCTGCTCGCCCTGTGGATCGGCTTCAGCTGGCTGCTGCGCGGCACCACGGAGACGGCCGCTGCGGCCTCCGCCCCGGCCATGCCGGGCCGCGGCTGGCATGTCGCCTTCGGGATCATCGGTGCTCTGGCCGGCATCGTGATGATCGTCATGCCGTTCGCCTCGATCGCGACCCTCACCCTGGTGGCGGGCGTCATGGCCATCATCCTCGGGCTGACCGAAGTGGTTCGCGCCATCAGGACGCGCGTCGAGATCGGCCAGCTCGCTTCGGGCACGACCACCCAGCAGCGCCCCCGGTTCCACGTGCGTCCACACCCCCAGCACTGATCGGCTGGAAACGATGAGCGGCGTTTGGGCCAGTCGGTGCGATCATCCGATGCCTCAAGCGATACGCAGCCCACGAGGTCTTCAACCTGGTCAGACCGGTCTCCCGCACCCCCACGTTCGGGGACGGCGAGTTCGACGGTGCCGGCGCGGGTGTCCCACTCGCGTGGGGTTGCGGTGGTTGACGCGTTCGTCGCTGACCTGCCCGTATTCGGCGTTGCAGAGGGAGACGGTGGCCGTTCGTCTATGCGGGCTTCATCCCGATGCCGGAGCAAACCCCCGGATCAGGTCGAACCCGTACACCACTTCCGTCCTGCAGACAGCCGCGTGCGTCGTCGTCCCCTGGCGGTCAGGGTTGATTCCTCTTCCTGAAACGTAGCACCCGGAGTGGAACAATATCTGTGCTCGCGAAGTGAGGCTTTGACGGGGTCGCGTAGTGAGGGTTTTTGCCGCATTGAGCAGAGCGGAATTGCATAATGCGCACGGGCCGTTCCGGTGTGCTACTGTCGATCTCAGTTGCAGTTGTGGTTCCCGAACTTCAAGTACCTCATCCGGTTCTGTCGGATGGGAGTGCTTCTGTATTTCCGGTCATTTCCGGGCGGGGTAATCATCGCGGCGACCCGGCGTCCGCGCAGTGCGGATTCCGATGTACTGCCCCGAAGGAGATATGACATGGCTACTGGTACCGTGAAGTGGTTCAATGCGGAAAAGGGCTTCGGCTTCATCGAGCAGGACGGTGGCGGCGCCGACGTGTTCGCCCACTACTCGAACATTGCCGCGCAGGGCTTCCGTGAGCTGCTCGAGGGCCAGAAGGTGAACTTCGACATCGCGCAGGGCCAGAAGGGCCCGACTGCCGAGAACATCGTTCCGGCCTGACGCTCACGCGCAATCCGTAGCTGGGGCCCGCATCCTTCGGGGTGCGGGCCCCAGCTGCACACATCCCCCGCAGCAATTTCAACTGCGGGGCGACTCGGAGGAATCTGCAGTCTCGCCACGCGCGGTTCCTCCTTCAGCGATGCCGGAGCATCCTGAAGGGCTGCGCCGCAGCCGACGCCCGGATCTGGCCTCCCCATCGCGTCCCCCTTCAGCACCTGTGCCCCGGATATTTCCGCCGTCCCTAAACTGTTTCTTGCCACCGGTCCATACTCGTAATTCTCCATGCCGCTCATTGCCGCGGGAATTCCTTGATATGTGCCACATCGAGGAAGGTTCCGCATGAACCGCACACGCACGAACGATCGCTCCGCCCGCGCCCGTCACGGCGGTGCCGACGCCGGAGAGGGCGGCAGTCGCACGGGCTTGCAGGCACCGCGCCGTTCGGGCGGGCCTGCCCGGTCCGGCGGTTCCGGCCGCCGGCCAGCCGCAGTGCAAGGTGAGTTCGCGCTGCCCAGGACGATCACCCCCGCGTTGGCCGCTGTCGAGGCGTTCGCCGATCTCGGCATGCCCGAGCAGCTGCTGGCCGAACTCGGCAAGCAGGGGGTGACCACACCGTTCCCGATCCAGGGAGCGACGCTACCGAACTCCCTGGCGGGCCGTGACGTACTGGGCCGCGGGCGCACCGGTTCAGGCAAGACCCTCGCCTTCGGCCTCGCCCTGCTCGCCCGTACCGCTGGACAGCGTGCTGAGCCCCGCCGGCCGCTGGGGCTGATCCTGGTACCGACGCGTGAGCTGGCGCAGCAGGTGACCGACGCGCTCACACCGTACGCCCGTGCCGTCGGGCTGCGGCTGGCCACGGTGGTGGGCGGGATGTCGATGGGCCGGCAGGCCGGCGCTCTGCGCGGCGGGGCCGAGGTCGTCGTCGCGACGCCCGGACGGCTCAAGGACCTCATCGACCGTGGCGACTGCGGGCTGAACCACGTGAGCATCACGGTGCTGGACGAGGCCGACCAGATGGCCGACATGGGTTTCATGCCGCAGGTCACCGCGCTGCTCGACCAGGTGCGTCCGGAGGGGCAGCGGATGCTGTTCTCCGCCACCTTGGACCGTAACGTCGACCTGCTGGTTCGCCGCTATCTGACCGACCCCGTCGTGCATTCGGTCGACCCTTCAGCCGGTACGGTCACGACGATGGAGCACCACGTCCTGCACGTCCATGGCGCCGACAAGCACGCCGCCACGACCGAGATCGCCGCCCGCGACGGCCGCGTGATCATGTTCCTGGACACCAAGCACGCAGTCGACCGGCTGACCCAGGACCTGCTCAACAGCGGGGTACGAGCCGCCGCGCTGCACGGCGGCAAGTCGCAGCCGCAGCGCACCCGCACGCTGGCGCAGTTCAAGACGGGGCACGTCACCGTGCTGGTGGCAACCAATGTCGCGGCGCGCGGCATCCACGTCGACAACCTCGACCTGGTCGTCAACGTCGATCCGCCGACCGACCACAAGGACTACCTCCACCGCAGCGGCCGTACCGCCCGCGCCGGCGAGTCCGGCAGCGTCGTCACCCTCGTCACACCGAACCAGCGCCGCGGCGTGGTCCGCCTCATGTCGGACGCCGGAATCCGGCCGCAGATTACCCAGATCCGCCCGGGAGACGAGGCCCTGAGCCGGATCACCGGCGCCCAGGCCCCGTCCGGCATCCCGGTCGTCATCACCGCACCGGTGGTCGAACGCCCCAAGCGCAGCGGCTCCTCCCGAGGCCGACGCCGCCCTTCCCCGGCGCTCCGCCGCGCCCCCCGTACGCCAGCCCGTCCTCGACGCGGTGGCCTAGAACCTTCGTGATCGGCAAGTTGATCCATCTCTGCAGGAGGCACACTTTGACGCTGATCCAGATGCAGCCCGTCTCGGCGGACGCCAACCGCGTGCACAGGACGGCGGTGGAGGTCATGGACGCAGCCGGACCGCAGGTCTGTGACGACATGAGCGTCGAGGTGGCGCTGGCCGTCATGGCCGCCGCACGCACGGGCCGACTGGTCGTCTGCGACCAGGACGACCAGCGCATCGGCCTGGTGACCCGAACCGACCTCACCGCCGTCCGCGACAGCGGCGTTCACACGGACCGGGTCCGCCTGCGCGACCTTCTCGGCTACCACCGATCGTCCACCTCACCCGTGACCACGATGGCGAAGCCGAGCACGCGATGCGCTCCCGTCGGCTCGGTGCTCTGCGAGTCGTAGACGAGCAAGGCAGCCACCGGGCATCCTCGCCACCCGCTGAAACGCGTCGCCCCTGCTCGGACCGTTCTTCCCTCTCCCTGTGAGGCCACATGCGCTGCGTCATCGCCCGCTTCCCCTTCGAGCTCACCAAGGGCGGAGTGCTGGAATCGATGAAGGACATCAAGCCCGAACCGGTCACCGGAGAATCGGTGATCATCGGCCGCCGTCACTACCCCGTCAAGCAAGTCGGCCAAGTCATCACCCGCCAGGACCGCCGTGACTTCAGCGCCGCCGAAGTCCTCCGGGCCATGACTCAGCTCGGCTTCACCTGCCGCGCCCTCCCCAAGGCCGCGCCTCTTGGCATCCCCGGCTCGCTGCAGCACGCCTCCGCGATGCTCGGCACCCCCGTGACGGTCTGACCGGGTAAACAGGCACGAGCTGACATCTGACCAGCAGTGTGGGCCCGACCGGGACGC
>NZ_JBHJUW010000153.1:0-19570 GCF_042268205.1 Streptomyces sp. NPDC056160 | reverse complement strand
CCCGGGTTCCTCTCAACCCACCCGTCAGGGGCCGTTAGGCCTCTGAGTCCGGGGTATGTGGCGAAGCCACGCCCCGGACACCGCGCGCTACCCAGGCGCGCGGTCGTTCATCAGCGGCAGCTCACCTCACATCGAAGTCGAGTCCGAGCGCCGGTCGGTTCCATCGACGGCAGCATCGCCGGCATCGAGATCCCAGGGACAGGCCGTGACGAGGGATCCTGCGGGATCGACCTCGATCAGGCTAAGCATGAGGCCCAGTTCGCGGAGTTCATCGGTGCCCCGAGCATGGGTGGTGAGGTTCGCTCGGGCCGCGGCGGAGAGCTCCATGGCTCGCTTTCGGTGCTCTTGGAGCAGAGGTTCGGGGAGCATGGTGGACATGGCTGTCCCCCTTTCTGAGCAATGAGGGCGTGGGGGCGAGGTACGTCGCTGGCGTGCTTCAAGAAGACGAGCGGCAGCAGATAGTCCTGATATTGGTGCGGGCTCAGCGGGCCGCGTAGCATCTCGGCGGCGCCCAGCAGGTGCCTCTCGCGCTGAGAGAGCGGCAGCGGCATGACGGACGTCCTTTGCGCTGCACGTGGGCAGCGCAATCAGTGGTGCCCGGCCGGGTGCGGACTTGCCCGAGCCGTCGCCGGCCCGTGGCCGCCCGATCAGCGTGTCGATCACATTGGTGGTCACGGCCAACGCGGTACTCCCGAGAGGGCTGTGGCGGGTACCCCGCCCGTCTGGGCCGGGGTTGGCGCACCACGTCACGACCGCGAGCGTGTCACCGGTCGGACATCGCGTGCCCGTCTCGCGTCCTGCAGGGTCACGCAGTCGGCAGCTGGACGACGACGGTTCCGCCGGACACGGCCAGGGCGATGAGTTCGACCAACATCTGGCGTACCACCTATGAGTTCGCTGACTCGGGGTCTTGGCGCCCGGCGGCCGCGGCAAGCAGCACCGTCAGCGCCTCGGCCGCGGCGAAGGATTCGTCCGTCGCGCCGGGTGATGACGGACGAGCGGTGATCGCGTGCTCCAGGTGTCCCAGGAGACCGGAGAGCATGTGGCGGCGGATCTCGGTGAACCGGGTGTCTTCCTCGGCCACCCGCAGGTCGACCACCCGCAGGACCACCTCGTGCTCTCGCCAGAACGCGAAGAAGGCGTCCACCGTGCTCCCGGCCGCGTGACGCCCGCCGCCCCACCCACTGCCGATCTCCGCGTAGATCAGTCCGTCGCTTCCCTCCTGCGCCACGGGCCGGGCCAGGTCCAGGACGGCCGCGTCGACGTCTGCGAAGTACTGATAGAAGGTCGCGGGCGAGGTGCGCGCGCGACGGGTGACATCGGTCACTCTCGTCGCGTGATAGCCGTGCTCGGCCAGCAACTCCTCGAGACAGAGCAGCAGTTGGCTGCGAGTCTTCAGACCGCGTGCCCCGATCGGGCTCCCTGCGGTGGTCCGGATCTCCTCGGTCATGTCACTTCCTGTTAGGTGGGGTGGCACCGGCTGGCCCCTCGGAGCCGGGCCGGCGGCGGCCGCTGTCTGATCCAGGCCCGGCCGCCCGACGCGGGAGCGTGTTCGCCCCCGCGATGCTGGTCAGGGCCCGGGCCAGCGCTGCTGTGATGTCGTCGACGGACATGACGCCGAGCGCTCCTGCGGAACACCCGGAGCAGGAGCGCTCGGTGCGATGTGGACGGCTGCTCAGTCATCCGACGGGCATGCCGAGGCTGTGCCGCTGGTCTGGGCAGCGAGCAGGCGGTCCTCGATCCAGGTGCGAACAGCCTTGCGCGCCGGCCGCGCACCCTGGGAGTCCACGTAGGTGGTCTCTTCGATGGCGCGCAGCTCGTCGTCGGGCATCGACACGGGCAGCGCCTGGGCCAGCCGTGGCTTGGCCTCGACGATCCGCTCACGCTGCCGCTCGTAGTCGGCGGCCATGATCTGCCGGTAGGTCTGTCGGTCGATGGGGTTGAACCCCACGACCAGTGAGAACCGCCCCAGCAGTTCGGCGTCGAAGAACTGCTCCAGTGCCTTGTTGAGGCTCTGGTTCGAGATGGCCTTCGGGTTGTTGCCGAAGCCGATCATCCTGCCGTCGAGCGAATCACGGGCGGCGTTGGTCGTGCAGATGACCAGGGCCTTGGAGAAGTCCAGCATCCTGCCATGGGCGTTGCGGATGTAGCCTTCGTCGAACGCCGAGAGGAACAGGCGCTGCACGGCATTGTCGGCCTTCTCGAACTCGTCGAGGAGGATCACCCGGTGGGGGTTGGACTCCAGCGTGTCGAACGGGAGTTCCTGGTTGGAGTCCGATCCGACATAGCCGGGAGGTGAGCCGATGATCTTCGATGTCGACCACTCGCTGTGGAATTCGGTCATGTTGAGGATGATCGGCTCGGTGCCGGTCGTCTCCTCAGCAATGATCTTGACCGCCTCGGTCTTACCCACACCAGAGGCCCCGGCGAACAGCCACGTCGTGGGCGTCTTCGTCGGGAACAAGTGGAGCTCTTCGCGGGCCAGACGGTCCGTGAGCTTGGCGAGCACGTCGTCCTGGCCCTGCAGGCGACTGGTGAGCGTGGCGCTCAGCGCGGCGACGTCGAGGTCCTTTCGCTGGGCGTTTCCGGTCATCAGGCGCTTGGCCACATCGAGCACACGGGTATTCGTCAGCGGCACCTGCGGGATGGACCGCAAGGTCTGCGCGAGTGCCGTGTCGCCGGCGTTTTCGGCCTGGACTATGAGCTTCTTCTGCTCCAGGACCCGGTCAGCCATCGCGCGGTCGAGCAGCGTGATGGCGTTGTCCGGACGGTGCTGGCCGGCCCGGGAGTTCGCTTCGGCGATCTGCACCACCGAGGCGAGGACGTCGTCGGAGACCCCGATCTGATGGCGGTAGTGCGCCATCAGGCCGGGCCGGACCGTGGTCATCACGGCCAGCGTCTGTTCCACGCTCAGCTCGTCGACGATGAGCCGGGTGAAGCGGCGGGCGAGGGCCGGGTCCTCGTCGAAGGCCCGAGACTCGGTGCTGGTGGTCGCGCCGATGACGGACATGTGGCCGCGGGCCAAGGCCGGCTTGAGGATCTGCGAGATCTTGCGGCCGACGGCGTCGCCATGGCTGCCGGATCCGCCGGTGATCTGGTGGATCTCGTCCATGAACAGGATGGCCTTGTTCTTGGGGTCCGAGGCGAACTCGACGATCGCCTTGACCTTCTCCTCCAGCGAGCCGACGATGCCGGTCCCGGCGATGATGTTGGTGATGGGCAGCTCGTAGATCGTGTGGTCCTTGAGCTGGTCGGGAATGAGGGCGTCGCCGAGCGCGATGCGCCGTGCGATGTCCTCGACGATCTTCGTCTTGCCGACGCCGGCGGAACCGACCAGCAGAGCGTTGGGCTTGGTCTTGCTGATGACGACCGAGAGGACCTGCCCGATGAGCGTGTCACGGAACATGGTCGGATCGGCGTTCTTGAACTTCTCGTTGTAGTCGACGAGGAGCTCCTTGACGTCGTCGGCGCTGCCACCGCTGGACGGCAGTCCCACGGACGGAGACTGCGGAGGGAAGCTGCCGCCGCCGTTGGCCTTGTCGTCGTCGGAGCCGCCGGGTGTGAAGTTGCTGAGACCCACCGGGTCCTCCTTCGGTGCGGGTCGCTCGGCGTGGTGGCGCGCTGGGCGGATGCGCCACGGTGTCCGAGCAGGGATATGGATGAGCGGGAGGGAAAGTCAGGGGTCGCCAAGAGCGGCACGGCTCTTGACGGTTTTCGAGGAGCGGCATGGTCAGCTGACCTCGATATCGCCTGGCACGGTGGTGGGCGTAGGCTTGGTGAGCGCGGCGGCAACCTCTTCGAAAGCGGCGACCGCCTTGCGAAGGTCAGCGACGATCTCCGCAGCGATATCGGCCGGGTTTCCGAGTTCCTCCACGTCCTGCGTAGGGAGGTCGCGCACGGGCCAGATCGTGGGCTGTGCGTCGGCTGGACGGGTGGCAGGAATGGTGACGAGGACGGTGTCGACGGTCGTCCCGGACTGGGAGAACGCCCGGGCCGGAAGTGCTTCTACGAGACCACCGCGCTGTTCCACGAGCTTTCGGAAGGCTGCGGTGCTGCCGGTCTGTTCAGTGACGGTCCACGACATGACCGACACCAGCAGCCCATTCGGTTTCAGGAACCGTAGAGCGTGGGTGACGTGGGCCATGTCGGTGCCACGGGTGAACGGTGGGTTCATCAACACCCGGTCGAAGCGAGGTTCGGCAGGGATGGTGAGGAAGTCAGCGACCTGTACCCGGCGCGCCACATGCGAATCGGACAGGACGGTGGCGTATCCGGGGTCCCGTTCGATGCAGTCCACGAGAGCACCACGGGCTGCTGCGGCTGTGGCTATGGCACCGGAGCCGGCAGATGGTTCCAGCACAGTCATGCCGGGTTCAAGGTCAGCCAGAGCGACGAGCCGGCCGACGACGGGGTCGGATGTGGGGAAGTACTGAGCGAGGGTGCGCTTCTCCCCCAGGGTCACGACTTCACCAGTGGTGAACACTGGGGCGAGCGCCTCGGCGGCGTGGACAGGGAAGAGGTGCGCACCCTCGGTCTTCGTCCATCGACCGCCGACCGCTTCGAGGACCTCGTTGACGCGCTGGTACAGGGCGGGAGGCAAGCGGGGGCCGACGAGCACCATGCGATGGCCGTCAGTCTTGGTGCGGTCTGATAGAACCGCGAGCACATCCGTGGGGATTCGCATCGGGGGTTCCCTTGGTGCGGCCGAGCAGGGATATGGATGAGTGAGAGGGAAAGCCAGGGGTCGCCAAGAGCGCTGCCAGCCCAGGGGGTTGGTGGCACGGCACCGCTCTTTGCGGTTCTTGGGGCAGCAGGGTCAGACGACCATGCCGAGGAGCCTCTGCCGGATGCTCGGATCGATGTGCTGCATCGAGTCGGCGTAGCGCTTGGCCAGGTCAACCATGGACGACCAGTCCATGGCGGAGCACGGTGCGTAGTACAGGTTCTTCGGGTGGTCCTGACGCGTGGACGGCGGCAGCCAGTCGAAGTCGGTGACCATGAGCGAGAGCCTGCGCTGACGTACGCGGCTGGCGTTGATGTACTGCCAGATCTGCGTGTACTCGGTTCCGCCCGACACCTTCGGGATCCTGCGGAACTCTTTCCAGATCTGAGCCGTCGACTTGTTCTCCGTGCGCAGCATCACCTCCTGGGACAGGAAGTGGCTGAACGAGTTGAAGTACAGGTTGATGTTGAGCTTCTTGGCGATCCGGATGAGCATCATGACCGCCTCCTGGTAGTTCTCCTCGGAGATCGAACCGGAGGTGTCGATGTAGATGTGCAGGTCTGGCATGTAGTGCACCGAGGTGATCCGGCCGGGCTTGTTGAAGTCGTCCGGGTTCCGGCGGTTGGCCTTGAGGAAGGTCGCCTTCGTCGTGCGGAAGATGTTCTGCGACTTGTTGACCTTGCCCATCCGGCGCAGCACACGGGTGACGTCCTTGAGCAGGTCGAGCTTGCTCGGCGGCTGCTTGCGGAACGCCACCTGGGCGCTGCGACTGCCAGGCTGGCCCGGTTGCTGGTTGGCTCCCAGGGCGGCGGCCCGGGCGGCGGCCCGTGGCAGCGATGTGAGCTTGGACAGCGACGTGTTCGAGACGACCTTCACCGGCGAAGCCAGCGACTGGTTGATGAGGGTCCACTCCCCCGTGATCTTCGCCGCGGTGGCCCGGGCATGGGCCTCGACGTTGACCAGGACGAGGGAGCGCGGGCAGAACAGCTCCCCGACCGTGAACGGCAGGACGCCGGTGTCCAGGGCGGTGTTCTGCTGGCTGGCCTGGGCCCGCTGCTGCTCGACGTAGTTCATGAGCATGTGCACGAGCACGCGGGCGAAGGAGTGCTCATCGCTGGCGTCAGAGTCGTCCCTGCGCACCAGCAGCGACTCGGTGAGCCCCTTCAGGGACAAGGCCGTGAAGTCGTTGAGCAACTTGGCGGTGGCCGGCGGCAACGCACTGGCCATCGTCTGCGTCTGCTGGGACAGCCAGACCTTGAAGTCGTCGAAGGCGGCGGAGGACTGGAACCAGAACCCGAGGGTGTCGGGGTGGAAGGTGTAGGCGACCGAGGCGAAGAAGGCGCTCTCGTCGCCGGTCCCCGCCAGCAGAGCCTTGGCGGCCGGGAGGACATCAGCCTGCGCGGTGTAGAGCACCCGCGGGGAGGGCGCGGGCATCTTGTTCTGCTGCCCGGCCTGGACGGCGAAGAGCTCGGCGACCGGCAGCGGTGTGCCCTGGTCGAAGTTGATCAGGGTCTGCCCGAGCAGCTCCTTGACGGTCTGCTCGCTGGCCACGTTCAGCGTTTCGCCGAGGCAGCTCAGGACCAGATCCGGGATGTCCCCCGTCAGATCAGCGCCCTGGGCGTCGGTGATCCTCGCCGGGGCGTTGGGGTTCAACGGCTCCAGCAGCGGGTCGATGAGGGTCTGCCGGATCGCCGGCATCGGGTCGTAATCACCGGTGCACGAGATGGTGTGCAGTGCGTCGAGTACGGCCGGCTTCTGGTTCGTGACGGTGATCGTCATGAGTCGTGGTCTCCTTCTGAGGACAAGGCAGCGGCAGAGCGCCGCCGGTGGTGAGGAGTTGCAGCAAGGACGGCAGTCCGCAGCAGTCCCCACCACCGGTGAGGGAGCGATCAGAGGAAGGCCGAGAGGACCGGCTTGGCCTGGTTGACGATCGGAGCGTCGATCTCCATGAAGGCCTCCAGGTTCTGGCGGTCGATCTGCTGGCTGGTCACCATCTCGATGAGCGTGCGGGTGTGCTCCGGCTCGATCTGGGTGATGGCCTGGGCCAGCTGCTCGATGAGGCGCGCGTTGTCCTTGCTCTCCTTGAGCGCGTACAGCAGCGACCCGGACTTCTCGTTGTCGGTCAGCGTCGCGACGAGCGCGGCCATGTCGGTCATGGTCGCTGCGGCCTTCAGGCTCTGGTAGCAGTTCGGCTTCGGGACGTTCACCCGGTTCTGCTGCACGCCGCCGGCGTTGTTCGCCAGGTCCTGGGCGATGGTGGCCACGAGCTGCGTGGTGAACATGGTGTCCCCGACGTAGGCCTCGATGGCCTCGTTCAGCAGCGAGGTCTCGCGGTCGCCGATCTGGATCGGGGTGGCCAGGTACTGCGCCAGCTGCTGCGGGTCGGCCGCGTTGAGCCACTTCGACAGGTTGTCGATGGTGCGCGGCGTGGTGAGCTGGTTCATCTCCTCGCCGCCGTCGAACAGATCGGCCATCGTGACGTTGCCGTTTCCGTTGTCGTCGTCGTCCTGGCCGTCGACGACGATGGCCTCGGGCGTCGACTTCTGGAAGATCAGCGCGGGGTACTGCGTGAGCACCGTCTTCACCCAGGGGTTCAAGTTGTCGCCGAGGACGGACATGAGGGTGGCGGCGTCGGGCTCGACGTGGAAGATCGCGAAGCGGGACAGACTTGCCTCGTCGAGCGAAGTGACGTTGCCCCTGTCGTTGCCGGCCACGACGATGCGGACGTTCTTGGGCAGCTCGACGTACCCCATGCGGCGCAGCGTGACCAGGGTCAGCGCGCCGGAGGTGACGTCGGAGGTGGTGCGGTTGATCTCGTCGAGGAAGAGGATCGGCCACTCGCGCGGGTTCTTCTCGGCGTAGTCGATGCACTCCTGGATCACCTGGTGCGGGTAGAAGACCTGCTTGTAGCTCTGCGTGCCGTCGTCCTTGGTGTACAGCACCAGGCGCGCACCGGTGAGGTCGGCCTTGTCGGCGAGCTGGTTGCACGGCAGCGTGAATGCCTGCGTGCCCATGGAGTAGGCCAGGTCCTCGACGAAGCTGGACTTGCCGATGCCGGGTTCGCCCATGAGAGCGGGCGTCGCGCCGACCTCAAGTGACTGCTTGATGAGGGTCGTCAGGGTGTCGTTGAACTTCATGTCGACGTCTTTTCTGTGCGTGGGCGAGGAAGAGAGAGAAAGACAAGAGATGCCGGAGGACGGCGCTGCTGCTCACGGCGTCGCCGAGGCTGCATAGGCCGTGAACGGTCCTGTGGCGCGGGCCGCGCCGTCGGAGCCTGGCGGAGACCTGCACTCCCGCCATTGGTGGCGCTGGAGCCCCGCTGCACATCGCCACCCGATCGCGCTCCGCGCGATCCAGCAATGTCCTCCACCTGTGCTCGGCCCCGCCGCAGCACCCGTCACCCACCCCACCCGCTGCCGGAGGCAGCGGATGAACCAGGAGCAGAAGCAGCAGCAGGAACAGACACAGGGCGTCAGTTGGTCGACGAGGAACGGGCCTCGCGGTCAGCCACGAGCGCAGCCGCCCGGTCGAGGAGGAAGGGCCGGCCGTTGCGCCGCTCGCTGTGCTTGGGGCGCGCAGGGATGACATCGACCGCCGCCTTGTAGAGCAACCACGCGGTGTCGCCCGTCGAGTACTCGACGCCGAGGGCGCTGTAGGCGCGCAGTTGCGTCCGCATCCAGCCGTAGAGCGAGGCGAGAACCGAGAACTCCCAGCGGGACATGTCGTGGTTGAAGTCGCCGGGATCCCGGAGCTGATGGCGTGCGCTGGCCAGGGCCTGCTCGACGATCGCCTGCGAGTACGGGATGTCGGGCATGTCCTCGGCGGTGCCGACAGCTGATGCTGAAGCACCGGAGCTCTCGCTGGCATTCACGGCCAGCTGCATGTAGAGGTCCTCGATGGAGGCGAAGGCCGGCACACTAGTTGCTGTGTTGACGTGAGCGACGGTGCGATCGGGCACCGGCTGGCGGGTGAAGGTCGACCAATGGTCCAGGAGCAGCTCGTACCAGCCGTGTTCCTCACGCAGGACGCGCTTGCCGGCGGCTACGGGGAAGTCGTGGAAGTTCTTCGGCAGCGGCATGACGAGATGGAAGCCCTGGCCGGACATCGACAGCTCCGAGTAGAGGATGCCCGGCAGCCGCAGCAGGTCTGTGGCCACTCCTGGCGGGCAGTCGGCCTCGATGTCGAGGACGAGCAGCCCGTCAGTCTGGGCCTGGAGGTAGAAGGCGGTGTTCGCGGCGTTCGGTATCGCCGCGGTGAGTTCGTCGAGGGTGAGCAGGCAGGTCTCGTCCAGGGCGAAGGCTCCGCGTAGTGGGCTGGCGTGCTTGCAGCTGGACGTGCAGCCGGCGAGCAGGTGCCGTACGTCGATCGGGACCTTGCGCTTCGGCGGCTTGGTGGGATCGTCGGGGGTCTCTTCCCCGATCTGTCCGGAGATGGTCCACCGACAGGCACTGGCGAGAGTGCGGATCGCGGGGTTGCCGTAGAACTGCGGGAACCAGGCATGGGGGTCGGCTGGAGTCATCGTGGGACGCACGCTTTCGGTCGGAGGCGTCAGGAGGGGAAGAGAAAGACAGGACCCCCGTACCGCACGGATGCGAGTACGGGGGTCTCATCGATGGTCAGCGTGGATCAGCCCTGGTAGGTGATCCCCGCCTGCTGGGCCAGGTCGGAGCCGTTCCAGGGGTCGGTGGCCACGGGCGAGCCCACGGCCGAACCGGCGTCCTTGAGGGAGGCGTTCTCGGCCTCAAGGCGCGCGAGCTTCTGCTCCAGGGTCTCCTGCTGGGCAGGAGCCGGAGCCGCGGCCGGAACAGCAACCGGAACAGGAGCAGCAGCGACGGGCGCAGCCACGGCGGTCGCCGGGGCCTGAGCCTGAACCGGAGCCTGCGCGGCCACGGCCACAGGTGCGGACGCCGGCTGGGGGGCCGGGAAGGACAAACCGTCCTCGACCTCGGTCGCCACCGGGACGGCGGCGGCAGGGGCAGGGGCAGGGGCAGCGCTGGCAGGAGTGACCTGAACGGGACGCGGCGTACCGTTGAGCACGATGCCACGCGCAGCTAGCTCAGCCTGGTCGATGCCGCCGGCATTGTAGTAGCGCGGCGCCTCGTGGACGATCACCTGTTCGAGGGCCAGGCCGCGGTTGTTGAAGTTCTTCGGCTTGTAGGTGCGCAGCACGAGCGTGACGTCGAGGCCCTGCGCGAGCTCCTGGCCGGACTCGTCCTGGTCATAGGTGCCGTCGCCCTTCGGAGAAGGGATCGCGATGACCGGCAGGGTGCTGCCCTTGGAGTCGATGGAGTAGTTGGGTCCGGTTTCGGGCCGCTTCGGGGAGTCGTAGCGGCGCTCGGAGACGAACTGCTCTTCGGGGGTGGGGTTGTTCGGATCGGCAAACTGGACCTCAGCGTGAATGATCGTCGCGGTGGTGTGCGGCTTGCCGATGGGGTTCATGCCGTTGTTCGTCTTGCGCTGGTCGCTGGCGACGAGCTCCGCGCCTTCGATGAGGCGGGCGAGTACGGCGAAGCCGAGCTTCCCGCGGATGAGGACGTTCTTGCCCTCGGTGAGCTGGCTGGCGGAGATGGAGTAGCTGGCCATGGTGATGCGGTTCCTTCGTTCGGTCTGGCGGTCGGTGACTCAGGGGTCCATTGGGGGGTTATCTGACAGGATTTGGACTGCCATCTACTCCCTTATCCTATCAACTTCAGTTCGACTATGAGTAGAATGTCAATGCCGGACATGAATGGTTGTGCGTGCTATTAGCAGAGGAGTCGGGGTAGGGATGGCGGATACGATTCAGAGGCCAGTGGGGATGGCGTCGAAGCCGTCGGCGCAGACGAGAGCAGTTGCCGGGAGTCACGCCGGCCCGATGGGCTTCGGCAATGGACCCGTCATCGCCGCCAGCGTCATGGTGGGTGGAGCGGCGCTCTTCGCCGGATGGGGCCTGACGCAGCTCGCGACGTCCGACGGCGGCTTCATCCAGGCACTGCAGGGCAATCACGCCCAGGTCGAGGCACCGATGAATCCCGGCGAGAAGAACGCCGGAGGCGGCAGCGCCCAGCAGCCGAGCGAGGGCGGCACGGGGAAGCAGGGCGAGAACGGGGCAAGACAGGATCCGACGCCGGGTCGCGGCGACGAGGGCAAGCCCAACGGATCGGGTGCACCGACCGAGGCGAAGCCCGCGCCGAAGGCCAAGCCGTACGCCATCGAGCCAGGCGATACGCTCACCGCGATCTCGGGGACGACGGGGGTGCCGATCGGCATCCTGGTAGAGACGAACAAGATCCAAAATCCGGATCTCATCTACGTGGGGGCTTCACTGCTCATCCCGCCGGTGTGACGACCCGGCAGGGCGGCACTGCCGCGTACCGAGCCTGATTCGATGCCCTGACCGCCACAAGGCGGTCAGGGCATCGTCGTCTCCTCAGGCGGAGGACTCTGCTTCCCGGCGGGCCTGCAGGTCCATCAGGCGCGTGCGCAGCTGGTGCAGCTGCTCGACCTCGTCGTTCATGGACCGAGTGCCATCCGGCGCGTAGTTCTGCGGGTATTCGAGCTTGTACTCGCTGAGCAGCTGGATCTTCGCATCGACGAGATCGAGCCCTGTGCTCAGATCGAGGACGTCGTCCAGCGTGAGCCCGCAATCGGCGGAGGTGGTCACGCTTCGGTCCTGGGCACTGCCACCCAGTCGCTGCAGAAGCGTGATCTACCCGGTAGGGACGAGGGCCGTGATCTCGACCTCGGCCGGGTCCAGACTCTGGACGACGTGGTAGAGGCTTCCCTCAGGGGCCTGCCAAACCGTGGTCTAGCCGCAGTAGACGTCGGCGCGGTTGCAGTGCAACTTGACCGTGAGGCCCTCCATACTCAGCGGTTTGCTCATGGTTGCTGCTCCTGGACGTCGAAGGTGCCGAAGACGAGCTGCGTGGCCTCGTAGGGCTCACCGCGAGGCGTCACCCGGGACCGGCGTGAGCCGGTCCACGGCATGTCTCCCCGCAAAGCACTCGGCCTGGGTTCGACGCCCGGATCAGCTGTGCTGATCCCCTCCCCTGTTGCGAAAAGCAGCGCTGTAACACCGTCAGAGGTCAGAAAACCCCGCCGGCAGCCTGGCCGGCGGGGTTTTCTGAGGTACAAGATCATGGGCTCTCACGCCGCATCAGCGTCGTCGGTGTCACCCTGGCCAAACAGGAATCCGCGAACATCACCGTTCTTCATCATGTCCTGCAGATGCGCCAGGAACACCGCGCGCTGCGTGGTCCGGCGGTCGACCAAGGGGTTGTATTCGCGCAGTACCTTCAGGTTGACGACCCAGCCGTTCTCGCGAGAGATGGCCTGGTCAAGCTGAGAGCCCGGAACGACGTCCATGCTGGTGAAATCGTGGTCGAACTCGGGGGCGACGCCGAGGTGTTGCTTTGGCTCGTCGATGTAGAGCGTGTCGACGCCTACCTGCTGGCCGACCTTGTCGAAAGCCACGAGGAACACACGGTCTGCCCTGGTGGTGTTGTCGACGTGGACCGCTGCAACGTTCGTGTCACCGATGAAGCTCGTCTGCTCGAGCCGTTCGTACACACGGGCACGAGACTCATGGCACCACATGATGCGCCGGGCTTCGTTGAAGCCTTTGAACTCGTCAGAGTTAGACGCTTCTGGGTGGGGGTGGATCACCGGTGCGCTCCTTCATATGCGAGATCCGGGAGGTTTACGATGTCAGGCGAATGCCTCGAAGCAGCGAGCCTCAGTCGTTCTTCACTGCGGCGCGGCAGAAGCATCTGCTGGGAGCTCGCTCGCTCCTGCTGCGCGCCGCTTGGCCGGGGGAAGCAGATCTTCCCCCGGGCGAAAGGACCGGCCATGGATCTGGTAAATCCGCGACCGGCTCGGAGGGCACCGTCGGGCCTGGTCGAGTGCTAACCACTCAGCCCGGCTGGGCCGAGGTCCTTCGTACGGTCCGGTTGGGCCCAGGAGCATCGGCGGTGAGCCGTCACTGTGGTGCACAGTGCCGGCTGGTCCGTCGCGTATTTGGAGGTCATGCAGTTCGCCCCGTCTGGCTCGGGGGCCCTCTCTCATGAAAGTCCAGCGGCCGCGCTGTTCTCACGCCGCGCACTGGTCTACTCTGAGCACCGCCGACGTGCTCGAACAAGCCGGTGGAAGGCCCCAGCGGTTCCTCAGATCTGCTGGTGGTGACTCTGCTGGCAGTCGTTCTGCACAGGCCTTGGCAGGGGCCTGGTTTTGCGCTGGCGAGAGCGGGTGCCGGGAGGATGGTTGGAGCCACCCTCTGGCGCCCGCCTCCTGATGCATGCGGCGCGTTCGTTGCCGCTCACCGGGCCAGCTCGCCGCTGGCCTGTGCGGCTCCGCCGCGGGCAAGTTTGGCTTGTGCCTCACCCGTCCGGCGGTGGGGCCGGGCTTACATCGGCAACGCTAGGCATATGCTGCGGGCGACGCCATTTCGCCGGTGCACAAACTAACCATTGACACCTTTTGGCATTGCACCAGTCAGTCGCATGCCAGCGCGGAAGTGCACCTTCCTCATGCGGGTCGTGTCGGGGGTGCACACATCTCGGTTCCCGGCATGGCTCATCCGACACTTGGCAAACTTTGCACCACTTTCGCAACACCCCCCCTTGCCCGGCCGGTCAATCGACAAATCGCCATTTCATAGGTGAACCATTGTGATCTTGGCGGGGTGAGTTTTACCCCTCTCGACGAGCCACCTTCCTCGTGTCCTCCTTGGGGTGGTGAGGGGTTTGTGGTAGCCCTTCCGATGTGATCGAGCTTCCCGCCGAGCCGATGCTGGCGGCACCCGCCGATACGTTTGCCCTCCTGTTGAATTGGTTTGCCGAACCGAAGTGGACGGCTTCCGGACTTCCAGCGCGGGCTGCTGATGGTTCCTCGGTGCTGCGCTCGCGCTGGGGTAGCGAGCCGGCCGCGGCCTTGAGGAAGATCACTGATGCCGGCCGTCTGGACTGATCCGTCATCTTCGACAGCGAACTGGTCGTATGGGAAGAGATCAGGCTCGCGTTCGAGCGGCTCACAAAGCGGCTGCATCGACGGAGTGCCGCCGCGCAACGTGCGGCGGCCGTCTGGCCGGCTCACTATGCCGTCTTCGGCCTGCTCCCTCTGGACGGCCGGAGTTTGCTTGAGCATCCCTACGTCGAAAGGCCGTGTGCGCTGTAGAACTTGTTCCGGCAGAGGGTCGCTCAGCACCCAGGACGTTGTGCCCGTCCACCAATGATGCGGAGGTGGCCCACAGATGGCTCGCCTGGTCAACGGCTAGTGTGGAGCTGCTCGCCCTGCGGCGAATACTGCACGTCTCGAATACCGATACTCCACCATTACGCGCGCGACACCCTCGAGATGGTCGTCGGTGCAGTCACCGGAGTGCCGCGCCGCCCCGCCCCGGGATTCCACTGCTCAGCCGGCACGGCTCGGAGGGACGACTGCGATATCTGGGAGGTACAAGCGCCTCGTCAGCCGCCCAGGCCCGAAGTGCGGGCGGCTTTCTACGCCCGGTGCAGACGGATCACCCGTGAGCCGGACGGTACTTCTCTGTCGGTTGGGGATCACAGCAAAAGCTGAAGGTGTCGCCGGTTGTTCCGGAGACGAGAGGTCAGAGCGGATACCTCCCTGGGACGCTCGATGCCGTCTGTGCCACCCTGTTCGGTTCGTGCGAGTACGCGCGGACATGGCCGCCGCTGACGTGCCACCCTTCGAGGTCTGCAGGCCAGAGGGGAGAGGGAGATGAAGACCGGGACCCGCGCCGGGCGCTGGCGGCGACGTTCAGCAGGCGACCACGGACAAGCCCGGACGACCTGAGCGCAGATCAGGCTGACCCGTGACGACGTGCAACGAGAACTGGAGATCGCGTACGCCCGCGAGGGTGGCAAGATCGCGCTGCATGTGATCCTCCACGGCGCGCAAGTGGGAACGCACCGTGACCTCGGAGAGACCGAGCGCGCGGGCTGCCGGCTCGACGTGTGTGTCGAAGGTGAGCCAGGCGAGCGCCGTGGACTGGAGGTCACGCCGGTCAGCTTGGACCGGTCTGACCAAGGTCTGTGCCCAGGCGTGCACGTGGGGGGTTTCCAACAGCCCTGCCAACGAGAGCTGTTCCGAACCGGCCAGAACCGGTGAAGCAGAAATCTCTCGCTGCGTGACCAGTTCCATGGCCAGGGCAACGGCGATGCGGTCGCTTATGGACGCGAAGTCCATGCGTAACAGTTCAGCGGCTCGTGAGGTCCGGCGCATGACCGTGTTGCGGTGCAAGCGCAGCCGGCGGGCAGCCACCGTGTAGGGGTAGGCGAGGGCGGCAGGAAGCGTCTCGCGCATGGACTCCCACTGTGTCTCGTCGCGCATCAGCGGGTGCAGCAGGTGGCGGGCCCAGTTTTGCGCTTCAGCCTGCGGCAGGAGACTGACGAGGTCGGAGCCGTGTACGGAGAGGGCCACGGAGTCCGGCTGGGAGGCCGCGAACCTCTGGGCGGTGCTGGCCTCGTGAAGTGCGTGGGCAATCAGGGACAGGGAGTAGACCCCGCTGCCGCCCAGTGACGAAGGGGGACCCAGGGCGGCCACCAGCCGGGTGAGTTCCGCGGAGACCTCTGCCCCGGTGTCTTTGTAGGAGCGGATCGGATGCACAATCAGGATCAGCCGGTTGTCTCGCGGGTCAGGGACGACAAGGGCCTGCTGGCCGACGGCCGCGTTGCAACGGCGTGCAGCCAGGTCCCGGCACGCCTGCTGGGTCTCCACAACGAAAACGCGTGCGGTTTCCGTTTCCAGAAGTCCGGGCGCCAGATTGGCCATGACGCGCCGCGCCTTTTCGACCTCGCCGTCCAGAAGCAGCTCGAACGCTGCGCTACGCGCCGCGCGGGACGCGTCGGAGGCTGCCCGGTACTCGCGGTGCGCCTGGTCGACGAGGCCCAGCAGTTTTGCCGCATGCCGCAGCAGCCGCAGGTCAGCCTCGTCGAATGGGGTTCGGCGGGCCACCGCGAGGACGGTGTCCGCGGCTGAGGCCGGGGCCAGCGATATGAGTTGGGTGTGGGGTCCGGAAAGCGTCTCGGGGAGAATTCCGTCGACGGTCTGACGGATGATGGCTTGGGCCAGTTGCTCGGCAGCCGTGGCAGGTGAGGCGGCTAGGACGCGCTCCGGTTCGCTGACCAGGACCTGACAGTCGAGGGCCCGGGCGAGCCAGTCCGCGATGCGCTGCATGGCCCGGGCGTCTGCCAGCTGGGCCGGCAGTTCCTGCACAAGTGAACTGAGTTGGGCAGCGCGGCGCTCGGCGAAGATCAGGCGGGACTGCTGGATCTCCTGGTGCACCCCGTCCCAGGACTCGGTGGGCGCGGACGAGGTGAGCAGGGCGATGCCAAACCGGGCGGCCCGATCCACGATGTCCGGGGGGAACGGCTGACTTGCGCCGAGGGCAGCACTCACGGCCAGACCTGCTCCGCCGTCCCGGCTCATCCGCTGGAGCAATAGCTCGAGCACCGTCGTGATGCGGCCGCGGAGCCGGAAGGGCGATGTGCCGGTGATCAGGACGAGCGAGCCATCGGGCAGAGTCGCCGGGACTCCGCCTTCCAGCAGTTGTTCCGGCGTCATCGTCACCACGCCGTTGATTTCCGTGGCCTGGGCACGCCGGGAACCGCTTTCCACAAATGTCAGTTCGAGCTCAGGCTTATCGGTGGGCAGTGAGCCCAGGGTCGGCATGACGTGCTCCTCGGGAGTTGGGACGAGGTCGTGTAGTGCCCCTGGCACCGGCTGGTCGGTATGGACGCGCGGCGATCACGGCCTCATCGCTCCACTCCCGTCAACCCGCGCTGTTGACCGCGGAGTCGCACCCTGAGGCGCCCGTCCGCCGAGACGGGGAAGCCGGCGAAGTAGCGCAGCAGTCCTCTTGAGGCGGCGCCGGGTCTGGGGTGCGGCCGTGCGGGCGAGGATCCCGGCCGGGCACCCTCTTCCGGCGCGGAGCACGCAGACGCGGCGAAGGGTCACGCGACGGCGAGCACGATCCGGTAGTCCTGCCCCGACGGCTGCCCTTCTAGGCCGAGAGCGGTGGCAGTCAAGAAGCGCACGCGGCATGGTCGTCACTCCGCCGCGCGCACCCTGACCAGCGTGGTCACTGCTGTTGGATGCCAGCTCCATCGTCAACTCTTCCCCCCTGCCGGTGCAGCGCCAACCTTCAAGCGGAGCCGCAGTTCGGCAGACATCAACGCCGTATCCCCCGCCGTCGCGCCAACTCTTCGGGCCACTAGGAACCCAGCGCCCGGGAGTTCGTTCCCGCGCTGCGATTGTCACTTTACGTAATCAACTCGCTGCGCAGAGTGCCATTCTCTCTATCGTGATCCTGCCTTGCGCTCCCGATCATGTCAACTAAAGTACACAGCAGCGAACCCAGCCCCGACTGAGCGAAAGATCGATACGTGGTGGTGTGCAGTCTTCAGCCGGGCAGCTCCCGGGCCCTGTCCGGCAACTCCTGCCCATGCTGAGGCGCAACCGCCGTCCACTGGCGGAGAGACTCAGCGCCCTGATGGCCTCCCGTCGGGATGCCAAGGGCCGCCCGTTCTCGTCGCGTACCTTGTCTGCTGCCGTGGACGCACTGCCCGGCGATCACCCGTCGGTGTCCCATGCCGCCATCGCCAAGCTGGCCAAGGGGGCCCAGGACAACCCGACTGTGGGAACCATCCTGACTCTGTGCGAAGCTCTCGGCGGCGTTCCACCCGCGCACCTTCTGCCGCACGACAGCTACGGCGATCTCAAGGCCCTGGAGGCCTTCGAGGATCCACTGCTGCGCCGTGTACTGGCACTCCTGGACGGCATTCCTCCTGACAAGGTGCAGCACGTCATCGCGGACCTGGAACGCTGCCGCGGTGATCTCGGCCTGGAACCTGTTCGCGACGAGACGGCTCAGGCGCCGGGCAAACGCCAACGGCGCCGGAGTATGGACGACGCCGCACGGTATGCGGCAGATTCACTGGAGGGGCTGTAAGTGATCGACGGCATAGTCTTCGGCACGTGCACCGTAGCCGGATTGGTGGTCACGGTGCTCTGCACGCGGAGGGCCGTGGGCAATCCGCGGGTCTCCACCTGGGCGATCGCTCTCGCCTTCGGAGTGTGCTCACTGGGCGTCCTGTGCGCCGTCCCCGCGGTAGCCGATGCGTTGCAGGACATCACGGGCGTGCACAACGTCAGCAAGCTGGTAGCTCACATTTGCGCGGTCCTGTGGTGCGCCTTCCTCCAGATCACGATGGTGGACCTGGCCTACCGGCCCGAGTATCTGAAAGCCGCGATGTTCCAGCGCGGCTTCGCCGCCGCGGTGGAACTGATGATCCTGGCACCGCTCTTCCTGGCCACGAACCGACCCGATGTCGAGTTCACAACGGGGTACGTCGACGACCCGAAGGTCGCCGCCTACCTGCTGATCTACCTCTCCTACGTCCTCGTAACCTGCGCTGAACTCGCATTCATGTGCGGCAGGACGGCACGCCGTAACTGGGGCATCAGACCGTGGAGTGGCGTCGGTTTCGCCTTGTCCTCCGTGGCGGCGGCCCTCGGCCTGGCATACGCGTTCTCCAAGGGCTCGTACATCATCTTCTACACCCTCGACAATCCCTGGCCGCTGAAGGCCGAGGAGGTCGTGAGCCCCACGCTGAGCGGACTGGCGGTGCTGTTCCTCTTCTGCGGTCTGACGCTCCCCATGGTCGGTGCCCTGCGTGAGCGACTTCGCGACAAGAAGGCACTGGCCGGAGACTAGCTGCCCGCCTACGCCGAACAGGGCAGCGGCGTCTTCGACGAGTGCCTCGGTCAGGACGAGGACGCGGTGCCTGCGTAGCGCACCGGCAGTTCGAGGAGCCCTCGGGCGCGCAGCGAAGGCCGCCACCGCGGTTCGTTCCCCGTGAGCTCAAGATCCGTGAACCGTTCCAGGAGCGCGGCCAGGGCGATCTCTGTCTCGGCTCGTGCCAAGGGTGCGCCCAGGCAGTAGTGGATGCCGTGGCCGAGCGCCAGGTGGCAGCCGGCATCGCGGCCGATGTCCAAGCGGTCCGGGTCCGGGAAGCGATCCGGGTCGCGGTTGGCGGCGGACAGGGACAGCAGTACCGTCTCGCCCGCCGGAATCCGGACGCCGCCCATCCTCACGTCCTCGATCGCGAAGCGCCGGATGGCAAGCAAGGCCGGGCCCTCGAAGCGGGCGAACTCCTCGACGGCGGCAGGAATCCGGGACGGGTCCTGCCTCAGCAGCACCAACTGGTCCGGATGCTGCAACAGGGCCAGGATCGCGTTGCCGATCAGCTGGACGGTGTTCTCATAGCCGGCGAAGAGGATGAGGAAGGCCAAGGACATCAGCTCGTCCTCAGTGAGCCGGTCGCCCTCCGTGTCCCGTACGGCAATCAGGTCGCAAAGGAGATCGTCGGCCGACTCGCGCCGCTTGTGGGCCATGAGCTCTGTGAAGAAGCCCAGCATGGCCACGATGGCTTCCTTGGCTTCGTGGGGGCGGGCCGGATCCGGGGCGATCAGCGCTGTCGTCCAGGAGCGGAAGTCCCTGCGGTGGCTTGCCGGGACGCCGAGGAGATCGCAGATCACGGTGATCGGCAGCGGGGCCGCATAGGCGGTGATCAGGTCTGTGGTGCCGTCCGCGCCCAGAGCATCCAGGAGTTGGTCGGCGGTGGCGCGGATCGGCGCGCGCAGCTGCTCGACCCGGCGCTGGGTGAAGGCCTTCCCGACGAGGCGACGCAGACGGGTGTGGTCGGGAGGATCCATATTCAGGAGGTTGGCGTCCAGAGCCGGAGGCAGGGACAACGGGCCCTGACCCTGGAGTTTGGACACCGGAGAGACTTGGATCTTGTTGGTCCAGGAGAACGGAGTCCCTGTGGGGATGAAGCATTACCCCGCCGA
>NZ_JBHJUW010000152.1:0-19745 GCF_042268205.1 Streptomyces sp. NPDC056160 | reverse complement strand
GGGTGGCCCACCCCGGCGCCCCCGTGCTGCCCGGCCTGGAGGTCTCCCGACAGGCCGCCGCCGACCACCGGCTCGCTGTCGACCTGGACGCGGTGCCGGAGGCGGTGCATCGCGTCAACGTGCTCCTCATCCTGCCCGGCGGCGGCCGGGGACCGGCGCGGTTCGGGGCGGTCGCCGCCCCCTTCGCGGCCGTCACCGGCCTGGACGGCGCCGAACTCGTCAGCTTCACCCTCACCGGCCTGGACGCCGAGACGGCCGTGATCGCCCTGGAGCTCTACCGCCGACAGGACGCCTGGAAGGTCCGCGCCGTCGGGCAGGGCTACTCCGGTGGCCTCGCCGAGCTCCTCGCCGACCAGGGAGTCGGCCAGGCGCGCGAACTGGCGGACACCGTCGAGAAGGCGGTGGCCGGGGGCCTGGCCCGCTCGGTGGCGGCCCCTCCGCCGCGCACCGCGGACGGCAATGGCTCCCGGCAGACCACCGCACCGGCCGCGGGCGCGGGCCAGGGCGCCCCAGCGGCCTCCCCGGCCGCCGCCGATCCCGCACCCGCGCCCTCCTGCGGCGGCCATGCCTCCGGCGCCCCCCTGCAGTCGCCGTCCCCGGCCGGAGCCCCGCTGCCACGGACGGGCGGGGGCTCAACACCCGAGCCCCCGGCGGACCCCGAGCCGACGGCCCCCACGGGCGGCCCCATCGACTACAGCCACCCCCGTCGGCAGACGACGGCCCCGCCTCCACCGGCGCCCACCGCGCCCCCGGCCGCACCGGGACGGCCGGCGCAGCCCGTCGCGGGAGACGCGACCGGGTGGTCCATGGAGGAACGGCTCTACAACCAGGTCTGGGGCATGTTCGAGGACCTGGCCCGCACCGTGGCCGCCTACCGCAGCGCCGTCGACTTCGCCGACGCACGCCGGGACAAGGAGCTGGACCAGGCGCTGTCCGACCCGCGCAGCCGCATCGGCGGCCAGGGCGACGCGGCACGCGAGACGGCACGCGTCCGGCACGCCGAGCTGGTCGACCAGGCCAGGGCCGCCCTCGACCGTGACCTCGCCCAGCTCACCGTCGAGTCCGAGGTGGTCGAGCCCGCGCTGCCGACCGCGTACGCGGGCTGGGACAACCCGGTCTGGCTCGGGTACCGGGTACCGATGGAGATCCCGATGGCCGTACGCCTCGGCGACCTGCGACTGCCCGAGGCGCCCTCCCTGCGTATCCCCATGCTGGTCCGGCTGCCGCTGGAGCGCGGACTGTGGATCGACAGCGGTCGCTCCCGCGGGCCCGGCGGTGTGCTCACCGACGAGGCAGAGGCGCGGCGCCTGGCGATGGAGGCGGCCGTGGCGCACGCGGCCCGGCTGCTCGCCGTCTACCCGGCCGGCGAGTTCGGTGTGCACGTCATCGACCCGGCGGGTACGGCGGCAGGGACACTCGTGCCCCTGGTCGGCGCGGGCGTGCTCGCTACGCCGCCCGCGACCGGTGCCGCGGGCGTCACGGACGTCCTGGGCGAGCTCACCCAGCGGGTCGACCTGGTGCAGATGGCGGTGCGGGCCGGTGCCCCCGACTCGCTCCCACCGGGCCTCGACACGGCGGAACAACTGCTGATCGTCAACGACTTCCCGCACGGTTTCGACGACCGGGCCGTGACGCAGCTGCGTTATCTCGCGGACGAGGGCCCGGCGGTCGGGGTCCACCTGATGGTGGTCGCGGACCGCGAGGACGCCGCCGCCTACGGTCCGCTGCTCGATCCCCTGTGGCGTTCGCTGATGCGCCTCACCCCGGTTGCCGACGACCACCTCGCGGACCCGTGGGTGGGACACGCCTGGACGTACGAGCCACCGCTGGTGCCTCCGGGCAGTCAGGTGCTCCAGCGGGTTCTCACGCGGGTCGCCGCGGCCCGCCAGGACTGGAACCGGTGACCTGAGCGCCGAGCAGGCGTATGTCAAGCACAGGTAAAGAGCCTTTGAGCAGGCAACTTGATCTTTTCTTTGCCATCTACTTTACCTTTCCTTGGTGATTCGGGTACTGTTTTCCGTACGGAGGGGAGTACTCCCTGTCTGCTGCGGCGTACCCGTCAATACGGATCGGACCAGATCCCGGGGCGTCGGCCCGTCCCGGGTGGAAGAGACCTCCGGCAGCGACGACGCTGACTCATCTGCCCGTGACGCACCTGCGGAGGCGCAGTGGAAGTTTCGATCACCCTGTGGACCCTGACCATCGTCGGCCTGGCCGCGCTGATCGCGGTCGACTTCTTCATCGGCCGCAAACCTCATGACGTGTCCGTCAAGGAAGCCGGGGTCTGGACCATCGTCTGGATCGCCCTGGCCTGCCTCTTCGGGCTCGGGCTGTACCTCTTCGGCGGTGGGCAGCCGGCCGGCGAGTTCTTCGCGGGCTTCATCACCGAGAAGTCGCTGAGCGTCGACAACCTCTTCGTCTTCGTCCTGATCATGGCGAAGTTCGCCGTGCCGTCGCAGTACCAGCAGCGGGTGCTGCTCGTCGGCGTCCTCATAGCCCTGGTACTGCGGGCCGCCTTCATCGCCGCCGGCGCCGCCCTTCTCGCCGGCTTCTCGTGGGTGTTCTTCCTCTTCGGCGCGTTCCTCATCTGGACAGCCTGGAAGCTGATCAAGGAGGCCCGATCCGGCGGCGAGGACGAGGAGTTCGAGGAGAACAAGCTGCTCAAGGCCGCCGAGCGCCGCTTCGGCGTGGCCGACCGCTACCACGGCACCAAGCTGTGGATCCGGGACAACGGCAAGCGCGTGATGACGCCGATGCTGGTCGTCATGCTGGCCATCGGCACCACCGACGTGCTGTTCGCCCTCGACTCCATCCCCGCGATCTTCGGCCTCACCCAGGACCCGTACATCGTCTTCACCGCCAACGCCTTCGCGCTGATGGGGCTCAGGCAGCTGTACTTCCTGATAGGCGGCCTGCTGAAGAAGCTGGTCCACCTCTCCTACGGCCTGTCGGTCATCCTCGGATTCATCGGCGTCAAGCTCGTGCTGCACGCACTGCACGAGGCCGGTGTGCACGTCCCGGAGATCAGCATCCCGGTCTCCCTCGGCGTGATCTGCGCGGTCCTGGTCGTCACCACCGTCACCAGCCTGATGGCGACCAGGGGGCGGGCCGCGACGGAGGAGGTGCGAGAAGGGCAGGGCGACACCGAGCACAAGGACCGCGTCGATGCCTGACCGTCACACGGCCACGGGCTCGCGGCACGCGATCGGCCACGGGACCCCGCACCCGGACGGGGCGGGGACAGCGGGAGCCACCGCCCCGCCCGCCCACCGGAATGCGAACCCGCCGGGCCTCTGCGACGATCGCAGCATGATCACGCGGCTCAGGGGACTCGCCAGGGCGTGGACGACGGCGGTACCGGTGCTCGCGGTCGTCCTGCTGGGCCTCACCTGGGGACGGAGCCTGCCCGCAGCCGTGGTCGTGCTGGTGACGGTGGTGCTCGCCGGTGCGGTGCTCGCCGCGGTGCACCACGCCGAGGTGGTCGCCCACCGGGTCGGCGAACCCTTCGGCTCCCTGGTCCTGGCCATCGCCGTCACCGTCATCGAGGTCGCCCTCATCGTGACCCTCATGCTGGACGGCGGTGACAAGAGCGCGACCCTGGCCAGGGACACGGTGTTCGCAGCCGTCATGATCACCTGCAACGGCGTGGTCGGGCTCTGTCTGCTCGTCGGCTCGCTCCGGCACGGCACCGCCGTCTTCAACGCCGAGGGCACCGGCGCGGCGCTCGCCACCGTGGCCACCCTGGCCACCCTCAGCCTGGTCCTGCCGACGTTCACCACCAGCAAGCCAGGACCGGAGTTCTCCGGCGTGCAGCTCACCTTCGCCGCCCTGTCCTCACTGATCCTGTACGGCCTGTTCGTGACCACCCAGACGGTCCGGCATCGCGACTACTTCCTGCCCATCACCCGGCAGGGCGAGGTGATCACCGCCGACGACCACGCCGAGCGGCCCACCGCCCGCATGGCCTGGAGCAGCCTCGGCCTGCTGGGCCTCGCCCTGATCGGTGTGGTCGGACTGGCGAAGGGCGTCTCGCCGACCATCGAGTCCGGAGTGGCGTCCGCGGGGCTGCACCACGCGGTCGTCGGTGTGATCATCGCGTTGCTGGTGCTGCTGCCCGAGACCATCGCCGCCCTCCGCTCCGCCCGCCGCGACCGGGTGCAGACCAGCCTCAACCTCGCCCTGGGCTCCGCGATGGCCAGCATCGGCCTGACCATCCCGGCCGTCGCCCTGGCCTCCGTATGGCTCTCCGGGCCCCTGGTGCTCGGCCTGAGCTCCACCCACATGCTGCTGCTCCTGCTCACGGTGGTGGTCAGCTCGCTGACCGTGGTGCCGGGCCGGGCCACACCGCTCCAGGGCGGCGTCCACCTGGTGATCTTCGCGGCCTACCTGGAGCTGGCCATCAACCCCTAGGGACCTGTCCGGGCATCGACCAGGAGGGGCCCGCCCGGGGCCGTGCGACCGGTTCCCCGTGATAGACCGGGGGCCGGCGGCGGTCGCAGTCGATCGCCGCGCACCGACGGACCCGGAGGAACCGTGCCCCGCACTCTGGCCAACGCCCCGATCATGATCCTCAACGGCCCCAACCTGAACCTGCTCGGCCGACGGCAGCCGGAGATCTACGGCTCCGACACGCTCGCGGACGTGGAGACCCTGTGCGTGAAGACGGCGGCCGCGCGCGGCGGCACGGTGGACTTCCGGCAGTCCAACCACGAGGGGGAACTGGTCGACTGGATCCACGAGGCGCGGTCGCACCACTGCGGCATCGTGATCAACCCCGCCGCCTACTCGCACACCTCGGTGGCGATCCTGGACGCGCTCAACGCCTGCGACGGGATGCCGGTCGTGGAGGTCCACATCTCCAACGTCCACCGGCGCGAGTCCTTCCGGCACCACTCCTACGTCTCCCTGCGCGCCGACGGCGTCATCGCCGGCTGCGGAGTACAGGGCTACGCGTTCGCGGTGGAGCGGGTCGCGACGCTGGCCGCAGGGGCCGCCGGCGACGACGCCCAGGGATAGGCCCGGCCGCCCGCCGCGCCCCGGTGCCGTCCACGACGTGCCGGGGCCGCCGGTCGGGGCGGGACGAGGACCGGCGGCCCGTGCCGCGCAGGAGCCGTCTTCCTGAGCGGGGCTGGTCCCAGTGGACAGTCCGGCAGGCCGCTTCCGGGAGCGCACGCGCGCCTCCGGTGCGGGCGAAGGGTTCACACGGGGTGCGAATCCCTCGGGGAAGCGGGGGTCACCACCCGCGCGCGTGCCATTCGGGCAGGTGCGGGCGTTCGGCGCCCAGGGTGGTGTCGTTGCCGTGCCCCGGGTACACCCAGGTCTCGTCCGGCAGCGGTGCGAAGATCTTCGTCTCGACGTCGTGGATCAGGCTCGCGAACGCCTTCGGATTCTTGAAGGTGTTGCCCACACCGCCGGGAAAGAGGCAGTCGCCGGTGAACACGTGCGGATGCCCGTGCGGGTCGTCGTAGACCAGCGCGATGGAGCCCGGGGTGTGTCCGACGATGTGGCGGGCGGTGAGCCGCACGTGCCCCACGCTGATCGTGTCCCCGTCCCGCACGAGGACGTCGGTCGGCACGGGGATGCCCTCGGCGTCGTCCCGCCCCGCGTACGTACGCGCGCGCGTGGCCGCCACCACCTCGGCCAGCGCCTGCCAGTGGTCCGCGTGCCGGTGGGTGGTGACGACGGAGGTGATGCCGTCGTCACCGATCATGCCGAGCAGCGTGTGCGCGTCGTTGGCCGCGTCGATCAGCAACTGCTCGTCCGTGGCCCGGCAACGCAGCAGATAGGCGTTGTTGTCCATCCGGCCGACCGCGATCTTGGTGATCATCAGGTCTTTCAGCTCGTGCACGTCCGCCGGGCCGCCGACCGTCACCTCTCCGCTGTACGTCATGGCCGTCAGCCTATAGCCGCGAGCGGCGGTGGACCGCCGCAGGCGGAGGCAGCCGCGCCCGCCTGCGAACCGCGGGCAGCGCTCGGACGCCCGCGGGCAGCCGTGGCGGCTCACGCTGCCCACCACCGCCGCCCGGGCCGGGCCACCGTTCGCCGGCCGCTACAGGGGCGGCAGTACGGGCAGGGCGCCGCCCGCCACCGCGAGCGCGGCCCCGTCGCGCCGCCCGGCGAGCCAGCCGAGCAGGTCCGCCGGGCTTCCCGTGACGGTGACCGCCGGCTCGCCCTGCTCCCGGCCCGTGCTCCACGCGCGCGTGCCGTCCGTCAGCCGGGTCGCCGGCACGTCAAAACGGCCGGTGAACCGCCGGGCGAGGAAGGCGGTCTCCCGCTCCGTGAACTCCTGCGGCAGGTCCTCCAGCTCGTAGCCGATGCCGAGGTCGACGTGGTGCAGCTCGACCTCCGCCCAGCGGCGGAACGGTAGCTGGCAGGCGGTGTCGGTGACCCCGTTGCGCAACTCGACGGTCCGCGACCAGTCGGCCGGCGCCTCACCCGCCGCGCGGAAGCGGGCCGCGCTCTCGCGCAGGTCGGCGAGGTGCGCGTCGAGCCGGCGCGGGGCGTCGTGCTCGATGTCCGCGTCCCGCACCTCGGCGGAGACGTACATGGGACGGCCTTCGAGAACGTTGACGAGCGCGTCCGCGTTGCGGGAGAGGTGGGCGAGGACATGACCGCGGGTCCAGCCGGGCAGCCGTGACTGGTCGGTCACAGCCGCGTTGTCCAGTCTGCCGGCCGCGCTGAGCAGTCGTTCGGTGGCTTCCTGTACAGACGCGAGGTCACGCGCGTGATCCATCATGCGCCCGACCTTAGCGGCGCCACACCTTCGGGTGAAGGCGGCCGACCATGACCGCAAATCGAATGCACGTGCGATATCGTCGGCGGCGGCGTCGGGCATGCTGGAGAGCCGGGGATTGTTGAGTATCCGGGCGGATCCGGGAATCCCACCCGGCGTTGTCAGTGGCTCCCCCTAGTCTGAAGAAGCACGGGGGCCCCGCCCCTGTCACTTCTCTCAAGAAAGGTGCGGACCGGCGTGGCCGACCGTCTCATCGTCCGTGGCGCGCGCGAGCACAACCTGAAGAACGTGTCGCTCGACCTGCCTCGTGACTCGCTCATCGTCTTCACGGGCCTGTCCGGTTCGGGCAAGTCCTCCCTCGCCTTCGACACGATCTTCGCCGAGGGCCAGCGGCGCTACGTGGAGTCGCTCTCCTCGTACGCCCGCCAGTTCCTCGGTCAGATGGACAAGCCGGACGTCGACTTCATCGAGGGCCTCTCCCCGGCGGTCTCCATCGACCAGAAGTCGACCTCGCGCAACCCGCGCTCCACGGTAGGCACCATCACCGAGGTCTACGACTACCTGCGCCTGCTGTTCGCCCGCATCGGCAAGCCGCACTGCCCCGAGTGCGGCCGGCCGATCTCCCGGCAGTCGCCGCAGGCCATCGTCGACAGGGTCCTGGAGCTGCCGGAAGGCAGCCGCTTCCAGGTGCTCTCGCCGCTGGTGCGCGAACGCAAGGGCGAGTTCGTCGACCTCTTCGCCGACCTCCAGACCAAGGGCTACTCCCGCGCGCGCGTGGACGGCGAGACCGTCCAGCTCTCCAGCCCGCCCACGCTGAAGAAGCAGGAGAAGCACACCATCGAGGTGGTCGTCGACCGCCTCACGGTCAAGGACTCCGCCAAGCGCCGGCTGACCGACTCCGTGGAGACCGCGCTCGGCCTCTCCGGCGGCATGGTCGTGCTCGACTTCGTCGACCTCCCCGAGGACGACCCCGAGCGCGAGCGCATGTACTCCGAGCACCTGTACTGCCCGTACGACGACCTGTCCTTCGAGGAGATGGAGCCCCGCTCCTTCTCCTTCAACTCACCCTTCGGCGCCTGCCCCGAGTGCACCGGCATCGGCACGCGCATGGAGGTCGACCCCGAGCTGATCGTCCCCGACGAGGACAAGTCGCTCGACGAGGGCGCCATCCACCCCTGGTCGCACGGGCACACCAAGGACTACTTCGGCCGCCTGATCGGCGCCCTCGCCGACGCGCTGGGCTTCCGCACCGACATTCCCTTCGCCGGGCTGCCGCAGCGCGCCAAGAAGGCCCTGCTGTACGGCCACAAGACCCAGATCGAGGTCCGCTACCGCAACCGGTACGGACGCGAGCGCGTGTACACCACTCCCTTCGAGGGCGCTGTGCCCTTCGTCAAGCGCCGGCACAGCGAGGCCGAGAGCGACGCCAGCCGCGAGCGCTTCGAGGGGTACATGCGTGAGGTGCCCTGCCCCACCTGTGAGGGAACCCGCCTCAAGCCGGTCGTCCTCGCGGTCACGCTCATGGGCAAGTCGATCGCCGAGATCTCCGCGATGTCGATCAGCGACTGCGCGGACTTCCTGCGCGGACTCAAGCTCGACGCCCGCGACAAGAAGATCGCCGAGCGCGTCCTCAAGGAGGTCAACGAGCGGCTGCGCTTCCTGGTCGACGTCGGCCTGGACTACCTCTCGCTGAACCGCGCCGCCGGCACGCTTTCCGGCGGCGAGGCCCAGCGCATCCGCCTGGCCACCCAGATCGGCTCCGGCCTCGTCGGCGTCCTCTACGTCCTCGACGAGCCCTCCATCGGCCTGCACCAGCGCGACAACCACCGGCTGATCGAGACCCTGGTCCGGCTGCGCGACATGGGCAACACGCTCATCGTCGTCGAGCACGACGAGGACACCATCAAGGTCGCCGACTGGATCGTGGACATCGGTCCCGGCGCGGGCGAGCACGGCGGCAAGGTCGTGCACAGCGGCTCCCTGAAGGAGCTGCTCGCCAACGCCGAGTCGCAGACCGGTCAGTACCTGGCGGGCAAGAAGTCGATCCCGCTGCCCGACATCCGGCGACCGCTCGACCCCGCCCGGCAGCTCACGGTGCACGGCGCCCGGGAGAACAACCTCCAGGACATCGACGTGTCCTTCCCGCTGGGCGTCTTCACCGCCGTCACCGGCGTCTCCGGTTCCGGAAAGTCGACCCTGGTCAACGACATCCTCTACACCCATCTGGCCCGCGAGCTGAACGGCGCGCGCAACGTCCCCGGACGGCACACGCGCGTCGACGGCGACGACCTCGTCGACAAGGTCGTACACGTGGACCAGTCGCCCATCGGCCGCACCCCGCGGTCCAACCCGGCGACGTACACCGGTGTCTTCGACCACATCCGCAAGCTCTTCGCCGAGACCACCGAGGCCAAGGTCCGCGGCTACCTGCCCGGCCGCTTCTCCTTCAACGTCAAGGGCGGCCGCTGCGAGAACTGCGCGGGCGACGGCACCATCAAGATCGAGATGAACTTCCTCCCGGACGTCTACGTCCCGTGCGAGGTCTGCCACGGCGCCCGTTACAACCGGGAGACCCTGGAGGTCCACTACAAGGGCAAGTCCATCGCCGATGTGCTCAACATGCCGATCGAGGAGGCGACCGACTTCTTCGAGGCGGTCCCGGCGATCGCCCGGCACCTCAGGACCCTCAAGGACGTCGGCCTCGGCTACGTCCGGCTCGGCCAGTCGGCCACCACGCTGTCCGGCGGTGAGGCACAGCGCGTCAAGCTCGCCAGCGAGCTACAGCGCCGCTCCACCGGCCGCACGGTCTACGTCCTGGACGAGCCGACGACCGGACTCCACTTCGAGGACATCAGCAAACTGCTGAAGGTCCTCTCCGGTCTGGTCGACAAGGGCAACACGGTCATCGTCATCGAGCACAACCTCGACGTGATCAAGACCGCCGACTGGGTCGTCGACATGGGCCCGGAGGGAGGCGCCGGCGGTGGTCTCGTCGTCGCCGAGGGCACGCCCGAGCAGGTGGCCGGGGTCCCGGCCAGCCACACCGGCAAGTTCCTGCGGGAGATCCTGGGCGCGGACCGGATCAGCGACGCGGAGCCGGTGAAGGCCCCGCGCCGGACCGCCGCCAAGAAGGCGGTGGCAGCCGCGTCGACGGCCCGGAAGACGGCCACCGCAAGGACGGCGGCCGGTGGCGCGGCGAGTAAGAAGGCCGCGCCCGCGAAGAAGACCACGCGGGCCCGCAAGGCCTGAGGCACGCGCGGCCACCACAGCCGCCGCACCCGGCCACCCCAGCAGGCGCCCCGCGGGACCACCCTCGGGGCGTCTGCCCGTACCCCCGCTCCGCCCACCACCCACCGGCTGCCCGTGCCGCCGGACCGCTGGGCATCGCGACCCCCGGCCCGGCCACGCCCCCGGCCCGTGTGCCGCCGGACCGCCTAGACCTCGCCCACTTCCGACGCGTACGGCGGTTCCGCGCCCGCGCGCGAGCAGGTGATCGCCGCCGCGCGGGCCGCGAACCGCAGCAACGCGGTCCAGCCGGCCGCGCCGAGCCCCGCGAGTCCCTGCGGGGACAGCGCGTCACGCACGGCCAGGCCGTGCAGCAGAGCCGCGTTCACGGTGTCGCCCGCGCCGATCGTGTCGACGACCGTCACCTTCTCACCCGGAACCGAATGCTCCCCGCCGTCACGGGTGTGCACGGTGAGTCCGTCGCCGCCATGGGTGATGACGACGGCCGCGGGCCCGGCGGCCAGCCACTCGCGTGGTGTACCGCCCAGCCACCGGGCGTCCTCCTCGGAGAGCTTCAGCAGCGACACCGAGGGCAGCCAGCCACGGAAACGCGCCCGGTAGGCGTCCGCGTCCGGGATCAGCCCGGCCCGGATGTTCGGATCCAGCGCTGTGAACACGCCCGCGACGGCAGCGGCCCGCAACAGCCCCTCGTAGGCACTCGCGCCCGGCTCCAGGACGAGCGAACAGGTACCGAAGGAGACCGCGCGCGTTCCGGCGGGCAGCGCGGCGGGGGCGGTGAACAGACGGTCGGCGGTGCCGTCGACGTAGAACGAGTACGCGGCCGAGCCGTCCGTGCCGACCGTCGCGACCGCCAGCGTCGTCGGCTCGCTGCCGCGCTGTACGCCCGAGACATCCACCCCGGCCTTGCGCAGCCCCTCCAGCAGGGCCTCACCGAAGGCGTCGTCCGAGGTACGGGAGCAGAAAGCGGTGGGGGAGCCGAGGCGGCCGAGGGCGACGGCCGTGTTGTAGGGGCCGCCGCCGAGCGCCGGCTTGAGGTCGGCGAGGGCACCCGCGCCCTGCGGTACCAGGTCGATCAGGGCCTCACCGGCGACGACGATCACGAGTCGGTTCCTTCCTCGGGCTGGGCGGGGCAACCGCAGGACGTGCGGTGGACGAACGTGCACGGCAGACGCACCGTGCGGGCGGGCCGGTCGGGCGCGGCCAGGCGGTCGAGGAGCAGTTGGACCGACCGGGCGCCCAGCTCCCTGCCGGGCTGGGCGATCGCCGTCAGCCGGGGAGAGAACAGGTCGGCCCAGTCGAAGTCGTCGAAGCAGCACAGCGCGATGTCCCCGGGCACGGACAGGTCCAGCTCACGCAGCGCCCGCAGGGCGCCGATGGTCATCGCGTTGTTGGCCGTGACCAGTGCCGTGGGCGGTACGGCGAGGGCGAGCAGGGCGGCGGTGGCGCGTTGAGCGCCCTCCGCGGCGGAGTCTCCGTGCACCACGAGCCGTTCGTCGTGGGGGAGTCCGGCGGCGGCCAGGCCGTGGCGGTAGCCGGTGATCCGTTCCCGGGTCGTGCTCAGTCCGGGCAGACCCGCGACCAGGCCGATCCGGCGGTGGCCGAGACCGGCGAGGTGCCCGACGAGCCGTGCGGTCGGTTCGGCGCTGTCGGCGCAGACCTGGTCGAAGTGTGGCGCCTCGCTGCTTGCGGTCTCCGGCCCGGTGCGGACCAAGCGGTCCAGGAACACGGTGGGTACGGCGTGCCGCGTGAGGTAGGCGACGAGGCCGTGGGGGCGGGCGGAGGCGGCGACGATCATGCCGTCCACGCGGCGCTCGTGCAGGAGCTGGGCCACCTTGCGCTCGTGCGCCGGGTCGTCGTGCGGGTCCGCGATGAGCAGGCTGTAGCCCTGTTCCAGGGCGCCGGCCTCGACCCCCTGGAGTATCTCCGTGAAGTACGGGTTGCTGATGGCGGACACCGCGAGCCCGATGGACCGGGTCCGGGCGGTGACCAGGGAGCGGGCGAGACCGTTGGGCGTGTAGCCGAGCTGTTCCACGGCGTCGAGCACCGCCTGGCGGGTGTGCGGCAGCACGGGCCGGGTGCCGTTCAGCACGTGCGAGACGGTCGCCACGGAGACCCCGGCGCTCCGTGCGACATCGGCCATGGTCGGCATCGTGTCCCCTCTCCGAGCGGCCTGCCGGCAGCCCGTGGCCGGGACCGTACCGCATCACCGGGCTCGCGTAAACGCTTGCGCAAGCGTTTACGCCAGGGTTTGCGCCGCCACCGCCCGCCCCTGTCCGTCCCTTCCTCGACCCGTCCCCTCGTGCCCGTCCGGGCCCGCACCCCGACCTGTCACGCCGCTCCACCGCCCGTCCCACCGCCCGCTCCACCGCCCGTCCCACCGCCCGCCCCGCCGCCCGCCCGAGCGGGCGCGGTCGGTATCGTCGGCCGTGCACAGCCCTCCGACCAGGGGAGTCCCCATGTCAGGCCGTCCCTCCGCGCGCCGCCGCACGATCCTGCGGACGGCGGCCGTCACTCCCGTCGCGGGGCTCGGGCTCGCCGCCTGCGGGCCCGAAGGCGGCGGTGCCGCGGCGCCCGCGACCCCGACGGCACCGGTCGACCTCGGTGCCGAGAGCGAGATCCCCAAGGGCGGCGCCAAGCTGTTCCGGGACCACAACGTGGTCGTCAGCAAGGGCGGTGACGGCTCGCTGAAGGCGTTCAGCACCATCTGCACCCACGCGGGATGCGCGATCAACAAGCTGGAGGGCACGACACTGATGTGCCCCTGCCACGGCAGTCAGTTCGACGCCGCCACCGGCAAGGTGGTGCAGTCCCCGGCCACCGAGCCGCTGGCCGAGCTTCCGGTCCGCGCCGAGGGCGGCAAGATCGTCGCGGGGCCCGGCGCCTGACCGCGCACCCCGGCAGCGCCCCCGGCCGCACCCCGGCCGGTCATTCCCAGTCCCAGGCGATCCCCACGATCCCCGGGCGGACCCGCGGCTCGACGAGATGGACCGAACGGTGCCGCGGGCTCACCGCCAGCTCCTGGCGACCGCCGCGCGGAGCCGCCGCCGACTGCTGGGTGAACCGGTGGCAGCGCACCGGAAGCGCGCCGGCGTCGAACCGCACCTGGAGGGCGTACTGCCCACCGGCCGAGTCGAAGGCCCTCGGGTACTCGCGGGACACGCCGGCCGTGCCGTCCTCGACGCCGTAGCGGAAGAGGAACGTGTCACCGGCACGCAACCGGGTGTCGAAGAGGAACTCGGCCACGAGCAGGCCCGTGCCGTGGTCGCGGCGCACGCGCCCGGCGCGGCAGTTCTCCAGCGCGTGCACGCTCATCGACTCCGGTGCGCACTCCGTGTCGCCCTGGTGCACGGCCACGAAGCGGTCCACGCCGTCCCGGTGGGCGCGCACGATGTGCTGCGACTCGCGCCCGGCCAGTTCCCGGCGTGCCCCGAGCCGTATGCGCTCGTGGTGGCCGAGGGTCTGCAGACCGCTGTCGGGCGGGGCGTCCAGTTCGGTCAGCAGCCGGCGCAGGGCGTCCGACGTCTCGACGAGGGAACGGTAGGAGCGCCCGCCCGACGGCCGGGCGAGGGCGGGTTCCGCGGTCTCGGCCAGCAGGCGGATCAGCGACTCGTCCGGCAGCCGCAGGATCTCCTCCAGGGCCCGCACGGCCCGCAGCGACTCCGGACGCTGGGGACGCCGGGCGCCCTGCTGCCAGTAGCTCAGGCTGGTGACCCCGACCCTGACGCCGTGGCGGGACAGGTGGTGCTGCACGCGCTGCAGGGGCAGCCCACGGGCGGCGATCGCGGCGCGCAGCGCCACGTGGAACGGACCGCCCCGCAGGGCCGTGTCCAGTTCCACGGTGGCGATGTCCGCCTGCTGGGTGGCGTGCGGCATGCACGGGCCTCTCTGTGAAAGGTGCACAACGGCTGGTCAGACCGTTCACGCGGACCGCCGGGGACCGCCCGCGAGCGGGAGCACGGGGAGCCGTTTCGCCTCCGTGCAGGCCCGCATGCCGTCGTCCGCGGCCCCGACGTCCCCCGCATTGAAGCGTGTTGACCAAGCCCCGACAACACCTGCGACCCGGCGGAAGGCACACCTGGCCGAGTCCGCACCTTTGCGCCAGGCCGGGTCCGCACCTCCGCGCCGGCCCGGAGAGGCACCTCCGTGCCAGGCCCCGCACCGTGTGAAGACGCCTGGTCACAACAGGTAGTCGTACGTCTGTCCACCCCGTGCCGCCGCGCGGCCGTGGGGGTTGTCCACAGGCTCACCGCCCTGTCACACCGCGCCAGTAGGGTGTGAGACATGGCCGACCCCTCCAGCTACCGCCCCAAGCCGGGAGAGATCCCGGACTCTCCCGGGGTGTACAAGTTCCGCGACGAGCACCGCCGGGTGATCTACGTCGGAAAGGCGAAGAGCCTGCGCCAGCGCCTGGCGAACTACTTCCAGGACCTGGCGAACCTCCACCCGCGCACCCGCACCATGGTGACCACGGCCGCCTCCGTGGAGTGGACCGTGGTGTCCACCGAGGTCGAGGCGCTCCAGCTGGAGTACTCCTGGATCAAGGAGTTCGACCCCCGGTTCAACGTCAAGTACCGCGACGACAAGAGCTACCCCTACCTCGCGGTGACGATGAACGAGGAGTTCCCGCGCGTCCAGGTCATGCGCGGCCACAAGAAGAAGGGCGTGCGCTACTTCGGGCCGTACGGGCACGCGTGGGCCATCCGCGACACCGTCGACCTGCTGCTGCGTGTCTTCCCCGTCCGCACCTGCTCGGCCGGCGTGTTCAAGAACGCCGCCCGCACCGGCCGCCCCTGCCTGCTCGGTTACATCGGCAAGTGCTCCGCGCCCTGCGTCGGCCGGATCTCCGCCGAGGACCACCGGGAACTGGCCGAGGAGTTCAGCGACTTCATGGCCGGCCGCACGGGCACCTATCTGCGCCGCCTCGAGCAGCGGATGACGGAGGCGGCCGAGGAGATGGAGTACGAGCGGGCCGCCCGCCTGCGCGACGACATCGGGGCCCTGAAGAAGGCCATGGAGAAGAACGCCGTCGTGCTCGCCGACGCGACCGACGCCGACCTCATCGCCGTCGCCGAGGACGAGCTGGAGGCCGCCGTGCAGATCTTCCACGTGCGCGGAGGGCGCGTGCGAGGCCAGCGTGGCTGGGTCACCGACAAGGTGGAGGAGGTCACCACCGGCGCCCTCGTCGAGCATGCCCTGCAGCAGCTGTACGGCGAGGAGAGCGGGGACGCCGTTCCCAAGGAGGTCCTCGTACCGGCCCTGCCCGACCCGGTCGAACCGGTCCAGCAGTGGCTCACCGACCGCCGTGGCGCGGGCGTGTCCCTGCGCATCCCGCAGCGCGGTGACAAGAAGGCTCTCATGGAGACCGTGCAGCGCAACGCCCTGCAGGCGCTCGCGCTGCACAAGACCAAGCGGGCCTCCGACCTGACGACCCGCTCGCGCGCGCTGGAGGAGATCGCCGACGCCCTCGGCCTGGACAGCGCCCCGCTGCGCATCGAGTGCTACGACATCTCCCACCTCCAGGGCGACGACGTGGTGGCCTCCATGGTCGTCTTCGAGGACGGGCTCCAGCGCAAGGGCGAGTACCGGCGCTTCCAGATCAAGGGCTTCGAGGGGCAGGACGACGTCCGCTCCATGCACGAGGTGATCACCCGCCGCTTCCGGCGCTACCTGGCGGAGAAGGAGCGCACCGGAGAGTGGACCGACGGCGAGGAGGCCGCCGTGCCCGACGGGACGGCAGCCGCGCCCCCCGGGACAGCGGCGCTCCCGTCGGCCGGCCCCGCCGTCGACGGCTCGCCCGCCGGAGCATCCGAAGCGGCACCCGGCGACGCGGTCGACAGCCCGTCCGACGCCCTGGTGGACGGGCCGGCCGATGGCTTCACCGAGGACGACGGGCGCCCCAAGCGGTTCGCCTACCCGCCGCAGCTCGTCGTCGTCGACGGCGGACAGCCGCAGGTCGCCGCCGCCCAGCGGGCCCTGGACGAGCTGGGCATCGACGACATCGCGGTGTGCGGGCTGGCCAAGCGCCTGGAGGAGGTGTGGCTGCCCGGCGAGGACGACCCGGTGGTCCTGCCCCGCAGCAGCGAGGGGCTGTACCTGCTGCAGCGCGTCCGTGACGAGGCCCACCGCTTCGCCATCACCTACCAGCGCACCAAACGGGCCAAGCGCTTCAGGGCCGGCCCCCTGGACGACGTGCCCGGTCTGGGCGAGACGCGCAAGCGGGCCCTGCTCAAGCATTTCGGTTCGGTGAAGAGGCTGCGGTCCGCCACAATCGACCAGATCTGCGAGGTACCCGGCATAGGCCGCAAGACGGCCGAGACGATCGCCGTGGCACTGTCCCAGGCGGCCCCGGCCGCACCCGCCGTGAACACGGCGACCGGAGAGATCATGGAAGACGTGGAAGAGACGGCGCCCGAGACGACGGCGGGCACCGCAGGGGAGCCCGTGCCCACGGGCGCCCCGACCGAACGACGGGGGCAGGAGACATGACCGAGCACGAGACGCAGCCCGCAGCACCACGAGATCAGGCACCCGGGCCACGACGGGATCACGACCCCGCCGCGCAACCCGACCGGGCCCGCACGGCGTCCCGACAGCAGACACCCGCGCGAACGCAGGCGGACCCGCACGAGGACGCCGGCGCGGACACGCACGAGGACCGGACGCAGCACCCGGTCCAGGAACACGGAGCACAGGTGAGTACGGGCATCGACACGGCAGGCGTCCCCGACGCGGCCATCCCCGAACTGGTGATCATCTCCGGCATGTCGGGGGCCGGCCGCTCGACGGCCGCCAAGTGCCTGGAGGACCTCGGCTGGTTCGTCGTCGACAACCTGCCGCCCGCGCTGATCCCCACCATGGTGGAGCTGGGCGCGCGCTCGCAGGGCAACGTCGCGCGCATCGCGGTCGTCGTCGACGTCCGCGGCCGCCGCTTCTTCGACAACCTCCGCGAATCCCTGGCCGACCTGGAGGCACGCGACGTCACGCGACGGATCGTCTTCCTGGAGTCCTCCGACGAGGCCCTGGTGCGCCGCTTCGAGTCGGTGCGCCGCCCCCACCCCCTCCAGGGCGACGGCCGGATCGTCGACGGCATCGCCGCCGAGCGGGAACTGCTGCGCGAACTGCGCGGCGACGCCGACCTCGTCATCGACACCTCCAGCCTCAACGTCCACGAACTGCGCGCCAAGATGGACGCCCGGTTCGCGGGCGAGGAGGAGCCCGAGCTGCGGGCCACCGTGATGTCCTTCGGGTTCAAGTACGGCCTCCCGGTCGACGCCGACCTGGTCGCCGACATGCGCTTCCTGCCCAACCCGCACTGGGTGCCGGAGCTGCGCCCGTACACCGGCCTCAACGAGGAGGTCGCCGGGTACGTCTTCAACCAGCCCGGCGCCAAGGAGTTCCTGGACCGCTACGCCGAACTGCTGCGGCTCGTCGCGGCCGGCTACCGCCGCGAGGGCAAGCGGTACGTGACCATCGCCATCGGCTGCACGGGCGGCAAGCACCGCTCGGTGGCCATGTCGGAGAAGCTTGCCGCACGACTGGCGGCCGAGGGCGTGGAGACCGTCGTCGTCCACCGGGACATGGGGCGCGAGTGAGTGGACGTACGCCGAGGCTGAGCAGACTGCGCCGCGTGGTCCCCGAGGGGCGCGCGGCACGTCTGGCGGCCGAGGGGCAGGCCGGCCGGCCCGCCGAGGCCCGAGGCGCCCGGCCGCGCCGCCGGGGTGCCCAGCCCAAGGTGGTCGCCCTCGGCGGCGGCATGGGCCTGTCCGCCTCGCTCGCCGCGCTGCGCCGCATCACCGGCGACCTCACCGCCGTCGTCACCGTGGCCGACGACGGCGGCTCCAGCGGGCGCCTGCGCGACGAACTGGGTGTTCTGCCGCCCGGCGACCTGCGCAAGGCGCTGGCGGCGCTGTGCGGCGACGACGACTGGGGCCAGACCTGGGCCCGTGTCATCCAGCACCGCTTCACCTCCCAGGGCGACCTGCACGACCACGCGGTCGGCAACCTGCTGATCGTCGCCCTGTGGGAGCAACTCGGCGACCACGTCCAGGCCCTCGACCTGGTCGGCAAGCTCCTGGGCGCGCACGGACGCGTGCTGCCCATGTCCGCCGTACCTCTGGAGTTGCAGGCCCTGGTCAAGGGGCACGACCCGGACCGGCCCGACGATGTCGACACGGTCCGCGGCCAGGCGACCGTCGCGCTCACCCCGGGCGAGGTGCAGTCCGTGCACCTCGTGCCGCACGACCCGCCCGCCGTGCCCGAGGCCGTCGCGGCGGTCCTGGACGCGGACTGGGTGGTGCTCGGCCCCGGCTCGTGGTTCTCCTCGGTCATCCCGCACCTGCTCGTGCCCCAGCTCCTCGACGCGCTCACCGAGACGAAGGCGCGCCGGGTGCTCTCCTTGAACCTCGCCCCGCAACCGGGAGAAACCGCCGGCTTCTCCCCGCAGCGTCATTTGGAGGTTTTGGGACGACACGCCCCTAAACTCGCCCTGGACGTGGTGCTCGCCGACGAGGCCGCCGTGCCCGACCGCGAAGTCCTCACCGAGGCCGCCAAGCGGTTCGGCGCCGCGGTCGAGCTGGCGCCGGTTGCCCGGAGGGACGGAACTCCGCGGCATGACCCGGAGCTGCTGGCCGCCGCGTACGACCGTATTTTTCGGATGCATGGAAGGATCGGCCCATGGCGATGACGGCAGCGGTGAAGGACGAGATCTCCCGGCTCCCCGTCACCCGGACCTGCTGCAGGAAGGCGGAGGTCTCCGCCGTTCTGCGGTTCGCCGGAGGCCTCCACCTGGTCAGCGGGCGCATCGTGATCGAGGCGGAACTGGACACCGCGATGGCGGCGCGGCGCCTAAAGCGGGACATCCTGGAGATCTTCGGGCACAGCTCGGAGCTGATCGTGATGGCGCCGGGTGGCCTGCGCCGCGGCTCGCGCTACGTGGTCCGGGTCGTCGCGGGCGGCGACCAGCTGGCCCGCCAGACCGGTCTGGTCGACGGCCGGGGCCGTCCGATCCGCGGTCTGCCGCCGCAGGTGGTCTCGGGGGCCACCTGCGACGCGGAGGCCGCCTGGCGCGGGGCGTTCCTCGCGCACGGCTCGCTCACCGAGCCCGGCCGCTCCTCGTCCCTGGAGGTGACCTGCCCGGGTCCGGAGGCCGCGCTCGCCCTCGTCGGCGCCGCCCGCAGACTGTCCATCGCCGCCAAGGCCCGCGAGGTGCGCGGGGTGGACCGGGTGGTCGTCCGTGACGGTGACGCGATCGGCGCGCTGTTGACGCGACTGGGCGCCCACGAGTCCGTACTGGCCTGGGAGGAGCGGCGGATGCGCCGCGAGGTCCGCGCCACAGCGAACCGGCTGGCCAACTTCGACGACGCCAACCTGCGCCGCTCGGCCCGCGCGGCGGTCGCCGCCGGCGCCCGGGTGCAGCGCGCGCTGGAGATCCTCGGGGACGACGTGCCCGAGCACCTGGCGGCGGCGGGACGTCTGCGCATGGAGCACAAGCAGGCCTCCCTGGAGGAGTTGGGCGCGCTCGCCGACCCGCCGCTGACCAAGGACGCCGTCGCGGGCCGCATCCGCCGGCTGCTGGCCATGGCCGACAAGCGCGCCTGCGACCTGGGCGTCCCGGGCACGGAGGCCAACCTCAGCGAGGAGCTGGCGGACAACCTCGCGGGCTGACCGGACGGCTTCGCCGGGGCGGGAGAGCGCCGTACGCGACAAGTGAGCCGGGGGCTGCACGAACGGGTGAGGAATGCGGTCCCCGCGTCCGGACCTGTCGCTG
>NZ_JBHJUW010000151.1:0-20011 GCF_042268205.1 Streptomyces sp. NPDC056160 | reverse complement strand
CCACCAATACACGCACCATCCACGGGGAGGACCAGCATCATGGGCGTCACGCTCGCCAAGGGAGGCAACGTCTCCCTTTCCAAGGCCGCACCCAACCTGACCAACGTCATGGTCGGACTCGGCTGGGACGCGCGCTCCACCACCGGAGCCCCCTTCGACCTCGACGCCAGTGCGCTGCTGTGCGGCGCCGGCAACCGGGTGCTGGGCGACGAGTGGTTCGTCTTCTACAACCAGCTCACCAGCCCCGACGGCTCGGTCGAGCACACCGGCGACAACCTCACGGGTGAGGGCGAGGGCGACGACGAGTCGATCCTGGTGGACCTCGACCGGGTCCCGGTCCAGTGCGAGAAGATCGTCTTCCCGGTCTCGATCCACATGGCCGACGAGCGCGGCCAGACCTTCGGACAGGTGAGCAACGCCTTCATCCGCGTGGTCAACCAGGCCGACGGTCAGGAACTCGCGCGCTACGACCTGAGCGAGGACGCCTCCACCGAAACGGCGATGATCTTCGGCGAGCTCCACCGCTACCAGGGCGAATGGAAGTTCCGGGCCGTAGGGCAGGGGTACGCGTCCGGACTGCGCGGCATCGCTCTAGACTTCGGAGTCAACGTTTCGTAAAGCCGGGTACGGCGACGGGGGAGACCCGTACACAACGGATTGGGTAGCCAGTGCTTCTGAAAACCTTCGGCTGGTCGTTCGCGATCACCGTGCTCGGCTTGATCGCGGCGGTGTTCTACGGGGGCTGGACCGCCTTCGGGGTGGTGGCGATCCTCGCGGTCCTGGAGATCTCGCTCTCCTTCGACAACGCCGTGGTCAACGCCGGGATCCTGAAGAAGATGAATGCCTTCTGGCAGAAGATCTTCCTCACGGTGGGCGTGCTGATCGCCGTCTTCGGTATGCGGCTGGTGTTCCCCGTCGTCATCGTCGCCATCACCGCCAAGATGGGTCCCGTCGAGGCCGTCCAACTGGCGTTCGACGACAAGACCCGGTACCAGCAGCTGGTCACCGACGCCCACCCGGCGATCGCCGCCTTCGGCGGCATGTTCCTGCTGATGATCTTCCTCGACTTCATCTTCGAGGACCGGGACATCCAGTGGCTGCGCTGGATCGAGCGGCCCCTGGCCAAGCTCGGCAAGGTCGACATGCTGTCGGTCTGCATCTCCCTGATCGTCCTGCTGATCACCTCCTTCACCTTCGCCACCCACGCCCACCAGCACGGCGGCGCGCACGCCGACAAGGCGCAGACCGTCCTGATCGCGGGCATCGCCGGTCTGATCACGTACATGATCGTCGGTGGTCTGTCCGGCTTCTTCGAGGATCGGCTGGAGGAAGAGGAGGAGCGCGAGCACGAGGAGGAGGAAGAGGCCGCCCGCAGCGGCAAGCAGCGCTCGGCGGTCAAGCTGGCCGGCCAGGCCGCGTTCTTCATGTTCCTCTACCTGGAGGTCCTGGACGCCTCCTTCTCCTTCGACGGTGTGATCGGCGCCTTCGCCATCACCAACGACATCGTCCTGATGGCCCTCGGCCTCGGCATCGGCGCCATGTACGTGCGTTCGCTCACGGTCTACCTGGTCCGCCAGGGAACCCTCGACGACTACGTCTACCTGGAGCACGGCGCCCACTACGCGATCGGCGCGCTGGCCGTGATCCTCATGGTCACCATCCAGTACGAGATCAACGAGGTGATCACCGGCCTGGTCGGCGTCGTCCTGATCGCCTGGTCCTTCTGGTCCTCCGTGCGCCGCAACCGGGCGCTGGAGGCGGCCGAGGGGAAAGCGGCGGGCCCGGGCGACAGGACCGAGGTCGAGTCCGGGGTGTGACGCCCCACCCGGTACGGGAACGCTCTGAACGGGGCGGCCGGCGGGACCACGCGGCGAGTCGGGCCGGGTGAGACCCTTGCGGCCGCCCCGCGGCATGCGTGCGGGGGTGAGTGAACGCGGTGGAGGTGGGGGCGGGAGATGGGTTTCTTCGACGGTCTGCGGGGCGGACGCCTGGCCGAGTTCGACTCGGGCAGCGCCGCGTCCAACGCGATCGAACTGACCAAACGGCACAGCCAGGTGTCGCTGACCAAACAGGGCGCGGCCACCGGGAACCTGCGGATCAACCTGAACTGGCGGATGCGCACCTCGGACCTCGGCGGCTCCGTCCGGCAGAGTTTGCTGCGCCACCCTTTCAGGGCACTGAAGCCGCCGGAGGTGCTCGGGCACAGCCAGTCGATGGTCAACGTCGACCTCGACCTCGGCTGCCTGTACGAGCTGGCCGACGGCACCAAGGGCGTCGTCCAGCCCCTCGGCGGCCTCCTCGGCGACGTGAACGCGCCGCCGTACGTCAAGCTCAGCGGTGACGACCGGTTCGGCTCCGCCTCCGGTGAGACGATCTACGTCAACCTCGACCACCGCGAGGACATCAAACGGCTGCTGGTCTTCGTCTACATCTACGACCAGACACCGGCGTTCGACCGTACCCACGCCGTCGTCACGCTCTACCCGAGCAACGGCCCGCGCATCGAGATCGGCCTCGACGAGCGCCACCCCCAGGCCCGCTCCTGCGCGGTCGTCCTCATCGAGAACGTGAAGGGCGAACTCACCGTCCGCCGCGAGGTCAAGTTCGTCTACGGCTTCCAGTCGGAACTGGACCGACTCTACGGGTGGGGCCTCCAGTGGGGCCGCGGCTACAAGTCGAAGGCGGACCGCTAGGCGGCCGGCATGGCGCGGGCAGCCGACGGGTTCCGGATCGGCGTCGCAAGGTGCCCGACGCCGATGCGCCGGCCCTTAGAGCTGCGAACAAAAGTGGGTTCCGATCAGCGGGCGGTGTCCGGTGCGTGCGATCGCAAGGCGCCGGGAGGTCCTTGTAGCGGAGCTACCAGGGCCTTTCGGCAACGCGGCGAGGGCGCGTGCCGGGCGCCGCCAGCCGGGGCCCACTTTTGTTCGCAGCTCTTAAGGCGCACAACCTCCGGCACGGCCTCGACTCGATCATCCCGCAAGGGGCGCACGACGCGAGGCTGGTGAGCGGCTACCGCGCGTACACCGAGGCGCTGGAGCGGATGGTCAGCGTGCTCGCGGCCCTCACCCGGCAGGGCGGAGCGCCGGGGCCGCGGTCCCTCGGCGGGTCACCGTCCGATGAACTGCGGCCCCTGCGGGGGCAGGCGGAAGTCCGGGTCGGGGGCCGCCGTCACCGGGGGCGGGTACCCGTGGGGTGCCCCCGTGGGCTGCGGCGCGGCGCCGTACGCCGGCTGCGGGTACCCGTAGGCCGGCTGGGGCGGCGGAGGCGTCTGCGGCTGCTGCGGCCAGGCGTGAGGGGGCTGCTCGGGCGGCAGCGGCTGGGCCACCGAGGTCGCCGTCCCGTCCGTCCGGTCGATCCCGCCGCTCCCCGCGGCCCCCTCCGCCTCGTCCACCGAGATGCCGTAGTCGGTCGCCAGGCCCTGCAATCCGTTGGTGTAGCCCTCGCCCAGCGCCCGGAACTTCCACGCGTCACCCCGCCGGTACAGCTCCCCGCAGATCAGCGCGGTCTCCTGACCGGTCTCGGGCTTGATGTCGAAGGAGGCCAGCGGCTCACCCTCGGCGACCGCCGCGTCGTACAGCGCGATGCTGAGCCCCCGCACCCGGTCGAAGGCGACCCCGTCCGTCGAGGCGATCAGCAGGACCCGGCCCACCTCGGGCTCCACCCCGAGCAGGTCCGTCTGGATCGTGTCGGTGAGCACCTGGCCGGCCCGGCGCTTGCCCAGCCGCCAGACCTTCCCGGAGGGATGCCGTGGCTGGTTGTAGAAGACGAAGTCCTCGTCGGAGCGGACCCGGCCGCCGGGGCCGAGGAGCAACGCCGACGCGTCGACGTCCGGGACCTCCTGGCCCGGCGTCCAGCGCACCACGGCCCTTACCGTGGCCGCTTCCAGCGGGACGTTCGATCCCTTCAGCATCGCGCGCGTCATGTCGTCATCCTGCCTTCTCGGTCCTGGCCACGACAACGCGGCTCGCGTCACCGTACGTCCGCCCTCGCCCCGTTACCAGAAGTTCATGCCCTCCGGGAACCACCGACACTGATTCGTACGTACTATTACCGGCCACCTTTTCCATGCCGCGCGCCACCACAGGGGAGCTACATGCGTCATTTCGGGCACCTCGCTCCTGAGGTGCGGGAGCGCCTCTTCCACCGGGAGCCGCAGGAGTTCAGCGCCGACGCCCCGGCCCGGCTGCTCGCCGCGGCCCTGGGCGCCACGCTCTACAGCCCGGCCACCCGCCCGCACCTCGCCGACGACATCGTCAAGCAGGCCGCCCGCGGTGTCGTCTCGATGGTGCTGTGCCTGGAGGACTCGATCGACGACGCGGACGTGGAAGAGGGCGAGGCGAACCTGGTGCGGCAGTTCGCCGCCCTGGCCGCGCTCCCCGGCGCCGCGCCGCTCCCGCTGCTGTTCGTCCGGGTCCGTGCCGCCGGGCAGATACCCGACCTGGTGCGGCGCATGGGAGAGTCGGTCCGGCTGCTGTCCGGCTTCGTCCTGCCGAAGTTCACCGGCGAGCGCGGCCTGGCGTTCCTGGAGGCGGTGCAGGCGGCCGAGACGGCGAGCGGGCGCCGGCTGTTCGCGATGCCCGTCCTGGAATCGCCCGAACTGCTGTACAGGGAGACCCGCGTGGAGACCCTGGAGGGAATCTTCCGCGCCGTCGACAAGTACCGCGACCGGGTCCTCGCCCTGCGCCTGGGCGTGACGGACTTCTGCTCGTCCTACGGGCTGCGCCGGGCCCCCGACATGACGGCCTACGACGTCCAGGTCGTCGCCTCCGTGATCGCCGACGTGGTCAACATGCTGGGCCGCGCCGACGGCACCGGGTTCACCGTGACCGGCCCGGTGTGGGAGTACTTCCGGGCACAGGAGCGCATGTTCAAGCCGCAGTTGCGGCAGAGCCCCTTCCTTGAGGTGCAGGCGGCGGGGCTGCGCGAGACACTGATCGAGCACGCGATGGACGGGCTGCTGCGGGAGATCTCCCTGGACCAGGCCAACGGGCTGCTCGGCAAGACCTGCATCCACCCCTCGCACGTGCTGCCCGTGCACGCGCTGTCGGTCGTCAGTCACGAGGAGTACAGCGACGCGGCGGACATCCTGCGGCCCGAGCGCGGCGGCGGGGGAGTGCTCAGGTCGGCGTACACCAACAAGATGAACGAGGTGAAGCCGCACCGCGCCTGGGCCGAGCGGACCCTGCTGCGCGCCGAGGCCTTCGGGGTCGCCAGGGAGGACGTGGGCTTCGTGGAACTGCTCGCCGCGGGGATCCCCGCCTGACCGGCCGCCCCGGCCGCTCGCCCGCCTGATCGACCGTCCCCGGCCGCTCGCCCGCCCGCCTGACCGGCCGCCCGCCCGGCCGCCCGCCCCCGGCCGACTCCGGCGCCCGGCCCCTGACCGCCCGACCGCCCTGCTCTCCGGGCGGCCCGGCACGCCCCTCACCCGTCCACTCACCCACCCGCCCACTCACCCCAAGGAACGCATGAACAAGGCAGTGCACGACGGGATCTGGTCCGGTACCTGGGTCGCCGAGCGACTCGGCGTCGAACTCGTGGGCGGCGACGAACTCACCGGCCTGCTGGGCCTCGCCCTGCGCCGCAACCCCAAGCGGGCCCACCTCCTGGTCTCCCACGTCCTCGGCAAGCACGTACCCCAGTCGCCGTCGGTCGTCTACGGCCACGGGCTCGCCCTGGGCCGCCGCGTGCGGGACCTGCTCGGCGAGCGGGAGGCCGCCTCCGCCGTCGTCCTGGGCTACGCGGAGACCGCGACCGGCCTCGGCCACTGCGTCGCCGACGGCCTCGGACCCGTCCCGTACCTGCACTCCACGCGCCGGCCCGTCCCGGGCGTGCGTCCGGCAGGCGGTTTCGAGGAGTCCCACTCGCACGCGACCTCGCACCTGCTCCTGCCCGAGGACCCCGCGCTGCTCGCCACGAGCGGGCCGCTGGTCCTCGTGGACGACGAGTTCTCCACCGGCAGCACCGTCCTGAACACCATCCGCGACCTGCACGCCCGCCACCCGCGCAAACGGTACGTCGTGGTCGCCCTGGTGGACATGCGCTCCCCGGCCGACACCGCCCGGCTCGACGACTTCGCCCGCGGCATCGGCGCCCGTGTCGACCTGGTCGCAGCCGCCTCGGGCACGGTCCGGCTCCCCGAGGGCGTCCTGGACAAGGGCCGGGAACTGGTCGCCCGGTACGAGAGGACGGCACCGGCCCCTTCGGAGCCCGCCACGCAGCCCGCCCCGGGGGCCGGCGGCCGGGTCACGCGGGTCGCCCTGCACTGGCCCCCCGGCCTTCCGGACGGTGCCCGGCACGGCTTCACCCCGGCCCACCGCGACCGGCTGGAACGCGCCCTGCCCGGCATGGCGGCCCGGCTCGCCCAAGCGCTGCCCGCGCACGCCCGCCGCGTCCTGGTCCTCGGCTGCGAGGAGCTGATGTACGCGCCGCTGCGGCTGGCCCGCGAGCTGGAGCGGATCACCGGGGCCGAGGTGCGCACCTCCACCACCACCCGCTCGCCCGTCCTCGCCGTGGACGACCCCGGCTACGCGATCCGCAGCCGGCTGGTCTTCCCCGCCCACGACGACCCGGCCGACGGCCCCGGCGAGCGCTACGCCTACAACGTGGCGGGCGCGGGATTCGACGCCGTCCTCCTCGTCGTCGACTCGGCCGCCGACACCCCGCACCTGCACGCCCCCGAGGGCCTGCTGGCCCGCCTCGCCGCCCACACCCCGCACGTCCTGCTCGCGGTCGTGCCGTCGTACGTCCCCGCCCCCCGTCAGGAAAGTCCCCCCATGCTGCCCGAGCCCCTGCGCGGCCCCGCCTTCTCCTCGTACGCGCCCGAGGAGGTCGGCTGGCTGCTCCAGGACCTCTCGGAGGTCACCCTGGAGGCGCCGACCGAGGAACGCGAGGAGGCCATCCAGAGCGGCGGCGCCCACTACGCCGAGTCCCTGCCGGTGGAGTACCAGCCCAGCGCGCAGTACCAGGAGCTGTTCCACGCGGCCCTCGGCGCCTCGGCGGACCGGATCGCCCGGGCCGTCGGCGCGGTGACCGAACTCGTCCTCGCCGAGCGCTCGCCCCGCCCGGTGCTGGTCTCCCTCGCCCGCGCCGGAACGCCCGTCGGGGTGCTGATGCGCCGCTGGGCCGCGTTCCGGCACGGCCTCGAACTGCCGCACTACGCCGTCTCGATCGTGCGCGGCCGGGGCATCGACGCCAACGCGCTGCGCTGGCTGGCCGCCCACCACGACCCGGCCGACGTCGTCTTCGTCGACGGCTGGACCGGCAAGGGCGCCATCACCCGGGAACTCGCCGACGCGATCGCGCAGTTCGAGCAGGAGGGCGGGGCCGCCGGCTTCGACCCCGAGATCGCGGTGCTCGCCGACCCGGGCGCCTGCGTGCGGACGTACGGCACCCGCGAGGACTTCCTCATCCCCTCCGCCTGCCTCAACTCCACCGTCTCCGGGCTCATATCGCGCACGGTGCTGCGCGCCGACCTGGTCGGCCCGCACGACTTCCACGGCGCGAAGTTCTACCGCGAACTGGCCGGCGCCGACCTGTCGAACGCCTTCCTCGACACCGTCGCCGCCCGCTTCCCCGAGGCCGCCGACGCCGTCGAAGTGAGCGTCAAGGAACTGCTGGCCGGCGACCGGGCGCCGACCTGGGCGGGCTGGGCGGCGGTCGAGCGGATCAGCGAGGAGTACGGCATCCACGACGTGAACCTGGTCAAGCCCGGCGTCGGCGAGACCACGCGGGTGCTGCTGCGCCGGGTGCCGTGGAAGATCCTGGCGCGGGCCGGGGCCGGGGCGGACCTGGACCACGTGCGGCTGCTGGCCGAGCAGCGCGGGGTCCCCGTCGAGGAGGTGGCCGAACTGCCGTACACCTGTGTGGGGCTGATCCACCCCCGCTACACGCGCGGGGCGACCGGCGCCGACGGGAAGGCGGTCGCGCTGTGAAGCCGGTCCTGGTGGCCAGCGACCTCGACCGCACGCTCATCTACTCGTCCGGGGCGCTGGGGCTGACCATGCCGGACGCGCGGGCTCCGCGGCTGCTGTGCGTGGAGGTGTACGAGGGCAGGCCGTTGTCGTTCATGACGGAGACGGCGGCGCGGCTGCTCACCGATCTCGGCGAGGCGGCGCTGTTCGTGCCGGTCACGACCCGTACCCGCGAGCAGTACCAGCGCGTCGGCCTGCCCGGCCCCGCTCCCGCGTACGCGGTCTGCGCCAACGGCGGCCACCTGCTGGTCGACGGCGTGTCCGACGCCGACTGGCACCGGCGGGTGACCGGGCGGCTGGCCGAGGAGTGCGCGCCGCTGGAGGAGGTGCGCGAGCACCTGCTGCGGACCGCCGACCCGGTGTGGGTGCGCAAGCAGCGGGTCGCCGAGGACCTGTTCGCCTACCTCGTCGTCGAGCGCGAACTGCTCCCCGGGCAGTGGGTGAAGGAGCTGGCCGCGTGGGCCCGGGAGCGCGGCTGGACCGTCTCGCTCCAGGGCCGCAAGATCTACGCCGTCCCCGCGCCGCTCACCAAGAGCGCCGCCGTCCGCGAGATCGCCCGCCGCACCGGAGCCGAACTCCTGCTAGGGGCGGGCGACTCACTGCTCGACGCCGACCTGCTGCTGGCCGTCGACCGCGGCTGGCGGCCGGGTCACGGGGAGTTGGCGGACACGGGCTGGACCGCCCCCGGCATCAGCGCGCTGCCGGAGCGCGGGGTGCTGGCCGGGGAGCGGATCGTCCGGGAGTTCCTCGCGGCGGCCGGTGCGCGGGAGTGACGCGGGGCGCGCGGGCCCGGGGCTCGCGCGCGCCGGCCGCGTCAGCCGCAGCAGCCTCCGCCGCAGCAGCCGCCCCCGCCGCCCCCGCCCTGGGCCCGGGGCGCGCTCGCCGAGCCGCCCACCGCGACTGTGGACAGCAGCTTGACGGTGTCGTCGTGTCCGGCGGGGCAGGTCGCCGGGTCGGCGGACTGCGCCATGGGACGGTTCAGTTCGAAGGTGTCGCCGCAACTGCGGCAGCGGTACTCGTAGCGAGGCATGCGTCCAGGTTAGGGCAGGCTCCGGCGGGCGTGACCGGAGACACAAACCTAGGTGGTTCTTGTGTGTTCGCTTCTGTCCCGTTCTCATGCGGAGGAATTGAAAAGACGGCTGATAATTTTATCTGGCCGTGAGAGCCGCGAGGCGGCTGGGAGTGAGGGGGCAGGCGGCCGCGGTTGCGGCGGCTGTGTCGACCCGCGCGAGCAACACGGGGTGCGGAGGGAGACGCAGTCGTGACCGAATCAGGGCAGGGGGAGGGCCTTCCGGAGGAAGGCCGCCCACCCGGGAAGCGCCGCGCCGAGCAGGAGCGCGCGGAACCGGAGCGCTCCGAGCAGGGGCGCGCGGAACCAGGGCGCGGTGAACCGGGGCGCTCCGAGAAGGGGCGCGCGGAACCAGGGCGCTCTGAACGGGGGCGCTCTGAACAGGGGCGGTCCGAGCAGGGACGCGATGAGCCGGAGGGCGACGAGCCGGGGCGCCCGGTGGTCGCCGACAGGGACGGAGCCGGCACGCGGGCGCGCGCGGACGAGACCATGCAGCTCAACGTCGACGCTCTGCGCCGGTCGGAGCGTGCGGCGGGGGAGGCCTCCGAAGCGGCCCCGCAACGGCCCGACGAGACCATGCAGTTGAAGGTCGACGCCCTGCGCCGGCGGTTGCCCGGGCGGCTGCGCCCGGCGGACCGGCACGAGCGGGACAAGCGGGATGAGCGGGACCAGCGGCAGGAGACGGGCGAGCCTGACGAGTTGCGCGATCCGCACCAGCCGCGCGAGCGGCAGGAAGCGGACGAGCCGCAGCCGCAGCCGCACGAGACCATGCAACTGCGCGTGTTCCGGCAGAAATCCGCCCCGGACCGGAAGACCGTCCCGGACCGGAAGACCGACGCCGCCCGGAAGCCGGACGCCGCTCAGGAGCCCGGCCGCCGGGCCGACCGCCGCAAAGCGCGCCGCTCCGCTGCCCAACCCGGCCCGCTCGCCCGGCGCACGGCCCCCCTCCTGGCGGTGATCGCGCCCTACGCCCGGAAGCTGAAACCGGTCTACCCGCGCCGCGGGCGCACCGGCTGGCGCCGCTGGATGCCCTCCTGGCGGCAGTGGATCGGCCTGGCGTTCTCGGGCATCGGCCTGACCACCCTGTTCCTGGTCGTCGCCTACGCCGCGACCGACATCCCGGAGAACCTGAACTCGTACGCCACCCAGCAGGACAACGTCTACTTCTGGTCCGACGGCACCCCCATGGCCCGCACCGGCTGGGTGCAGCGGCAGGCGATGCCGCTCAAGGACATACCGCAGGACGTCCGCTGGGCGGTGCTCGCCGCCGAGAACGAGAGCTTCTACAGCGACCCGGGCATCTCCTTCAAGGGCATCACCCGCGCCCTGTGGCGCACGGTCGGCAAGGGTGACACCGAGGGCGGCTCGACCATCACCCAGCAGTACGTCAAGAACGTCTACCTGACGCAGAATCAGACCGTCAGCCGCAAGTTCACCGAGGCGATGATCGCCCTCAAGCTCGACAACAAGATGAGCAAGGACAAGATCCTCGAGGGCTACCTGAACACCAGCTGGTTCGGCCGCGGCACCTACGGCATCCAGCGCGCCTCCCAGGCCTACTACGGCAAGGACGTCGGGCAACTCAACGCCAGCGAGGCCGCCTTCCTCGCCTCCCTGCTCAAGGGCGCGGGTCTGTACGACCCCACGCTCGGCCCGACGAACCACGCCCGCGCCGTCAAGCGCTGGAAGTGGACCCTGGACCGCATGGTCAAGATAGGCAAGCTGTCCAAGGACGAGCGGGCCAAGTACACGACGTTCCCCGAGCCGCTCAAGCGCAACCCGCTCTCCGACACCGGCCAGCAGAGCGACTACCTGGTCGAACTGGCGTCGCAGTACGCCAAGGACTCCGCGCACCTCTCCGACAAGGACTTCGACCTGGGCGGCTACCAGATCTACACGACCTTCGACCGCAAGCGGGAGGCGCAGCTCACCGACGTCGTCACCAAGGCCCGCAAGAAGGCCCGGGAGAGCGACCCGAAAACGGCGAAGACCGCCCACTACGGCGCCGCCTCGGTGGCCACCGACGGCCGGGTCGTGGCCGTCTACGGCGGCCCCGACCACCGCAAGCAGGGCTTCAACGAGTCCAACGCGGCCACGGTCCCCGCCGGTTCGGCCTTCCAGCCGTTCGTCTACGCGGCCGGCCTGGAGCACGGTGTCATCAAGCAGCGCGATGCCCCCCGGCAGCAGATCTCCCCGGAGAGCGTCTACAACGGCGACGACGGCGTGCCCGTCAGCACGCCCGAGGGCCCCTACTGGGACCGCAGCGGCCGCAAGGTCGCCGCCCACAACGACGACAAGAAGTCCTACGGCCCGATCACCCTGCGCAAGGCGCTCGCGCAGTCGGTGAACACGCCGTTCATGCAGCTGGGCATGGACACCGGCCTGGACAAGGTGAAGGACACCGCCGTCGCCTCCGGCCTGCTGTCCTCCACCATGGGACCGCAGGTTCCCGCACTCGCCCTCGGCAACGCCCGGCCGAGCGCCATCCGCATGGCCAGCGGCTACTCCACCTTCGCCGCCGCGGGCGTGCACACCGAGCCGTACTCGGTGCTCCGCATCACCCGCAACGGCGCCACCGTGCCGGTGGACCGCCCGCTGTCCGGGCAGGCGGTCGGCACCCGCACGGCCCAGCAGGTCGACGACGCGCTCGCCGACGCCTTCCGCACCGCCCACCCCACCGCGGCCCCCGCCTCGGCGAGGATAACGGGCAAGGCCGGCACGACCGAGGACGACACCGCCGCCTGGTACGTGGGCACCGCGAGCAAGGTGACGACCGCGGTCGTCGTCTACCGCATGGACCTGGCCAAGAGCCTCGCACCCCTGCCGCTGAAGGGGATCGGCACGACGGCCGCCGGCAGCGTTCCGTACACCATCTGGGAGGGTGCCATGACGCCCCTCGGCTGACCCCGTGCGACGCCCCGGCGCCCACGTCTGACCCGCGAGCCGCCGCCCCCTGCCGGGCCCCGCCGTCGAGGCGGGGCCGGCAGCACACTTCCGCAGCCCTCCCCACGCAGATTCGAGCCGCCCATGAAGCCGCCCCACGGCCGCCGTCGCAAGGCCCCTGCGCGCCGCCGCCCCTCCCGACCGCACTTCATCACCCTGGCCGCCTTCCTGGTCGTCGCCTCCGTGGTGGCCGGCTTCCTCGCGCTGACCCGCCCCGACTCCACCACGCCGACCGCCTCCGACGGAGCGAAGGGCGGCGCGACCAGGAGCCCGGGCCCCGCCGCCCCCTCGCCCACGGCGAGCAAGGAGCCGGCGTGGGACGGCAAGGTCAAGGTGCTCGGCGACGGCTCCACCTCGTACACCGGCCCGCAGAAGGGCGAGTTGAAGCCCGTACCGCTCAAACCGGGCGAGAAGCCGCCGCAGTTCGTCGTGTTCTCCTGGGACGGCGCCCTGGAGGGCAGCGACCACCTGTTCTCGCACTACCGGGAGCTGGCCAAGGAGTACAACGCCCACATGACCTTCTTCCTCACGGGCATCTACCTGCTGCCCAAGAGCAAGAAGACCCTCTACCACCCGCCGATGCACAAGCCCGGTGACGCCGCCATCGACTACGCCACCGACGAGCACATCCGCGACACCCTGGAGCAACTGCGCGTCGCCTACGACCAGGGCAACGAGATCGGCACCCACTTCAACGGCCACTTCTGCGGCACCAAGGGCGGTGGTGACTGGAGCGTGGAGGAGTGGAAGAGCGAGATCGACCAGTTCTACGACTTCGTGGAGAAGTGGAAGACCAACACCGGCTTCAAGGACATCGCGCCGCTGCCCTTCGACTTCAAGAAGGAGGTCACCGGCGGCCGGGCGCCCTGCCTGGAGGGCCAGCCCAACCTGCTCAAGGCCATCAAGGACTACGGCTGGCGCTACGACGCCTCCTCGCCCGGCGACTTCCAGATCTGGCCCACGAAGAAGAACGGCATCTGGGACTTCCCGCTCCAGATGCTCCCGTACGAGTCCGGCAAGTACCAGGGCCTGTCCATGGACTTCAACTTCCTCTACAACCAGTCCGCCGGCGAGACCAAGGGCGACCCGGCCAAGTACCCGCAGTGGGAGAAGCAGACCGTCGACTCGTACATGGCCGGCTTCAACCGGGCCTACTACGGCAGCCGCGCGCCGCTCTTCATAGGCAACCACTTCGAGGACTGGAACGGCAGCATCTACATGAAGTCCATCGACCAGGTCATCAAGAACGTATGTGCCAAAGAGGGCGTCAAGTGCGTCTCGTTCAAGGAGCTCGCGGACTGGATGGACGTGCAGAAGCCGGAGACGCTCCAGGCCCTGCGCGGCCTGGACCCGGCGCAGTCGCCCGACTGGTCCTCGGTGGTCAAGTGAGGCCGGTAACCCCTTGGTTGCACTTGTGCACACCCTCTTCACATCCGGCGCGCGTGTCATGCGAAGATGCGACCGCCCGGTAGGTGTACCGGCGTAGAGGGGAACATCATTGAAATCAAGAAAACTGAGCCGTAAGCGGCGCCGCGCCACCATAGTCACCGCCGCTGCCGCCTCGGTGGTCGCCGGCGTGGTGCTGGTGCCCAACTGGAGCGCGGGCGCGGCGGTCACCGACGACCCGACGGTGGACGCGGCCACCAAGGCCACCTTCCAGAAGCTCGCGGACGCGGTCTTCACCGACCGCACGCAGGCCCTGGTCGACGGCGCGTCGGGCGGCAAGCAGGGGAAGAAGGGGCACCACGACCGGCTGTCCTCGCGCTTCTCCGGCAAGGTCCGCCTGTCCGGCACGCAGTCCCACCACGAGGACTCCGCGCTGTCCGAACTGCGCGGCCGCAAGGACCGCCTGGAGAAGCTGGGCGAGAAGTACAGCGCGGGCAGCACCACCGTCACGCTGGACGCCACCCAGGTCAAGGGACACGACGCCAAGGTCGCGGTCACCGAGAGCACGACCCTGACCTACGAGAAGGTCCGCGGCAACGAGCCGAAGAGCACCGGCTTCCAGGCCCACCACGAGCTGTCGTTCCACTCCGACAAGCACGGCGACTGGCAGCTCACCGGCATCCGCGACACCGACGATGGCGTGGCCGTGAACCAGCCCGCCGCCCCGCCGGCCGCGAAACCCGCCACGGCCGCCGCCGACGACAACCCGCCGGACGCGCCCCGCTCGTCCACGGCGAAGAGCGCGCCGGCCAACAAGAAGAACCTCACTTCGGGCACGTACGACTACAACGCCATGGCGGCGTACGCGAAGAAGTACTGGAGCAACTACAACCCGGACTACCCGAACTTCAACGGGCAGGGTGCCGGCGGCGACTGCACCAACTTCGTCAGCCAGTCCCTGAAGGCCGGCGGCTGGAAGCACGTCCCCGGCTACACGACCGACTTCCACAAGTGGTTCGGCAACAACGAGATCCAGTCGGACTCGTTCATCGGGGTCAACGAGTTCTCCTGGTTCGCCCTGTCCTCCAAGCGGGTCACCAGCCTGCCGTACGTCTACCAGATGGACGTCGGTGACGTGCTGCAGATGGACTTCAACCGGGACGGGTCCAAGGACCACTCCATGATCGTCACCTACCGCAGCCCGCAGGGTGTGCCGTACGTGTCGTACCACTCCACCAACACCTACAACAGGTCGGTGGCGAGCCTCATCGCGTCGTACCCGAACGCGTACTACTACGCCTACCGCACGTGACCGGTGCCGGTGCGTTAACGGAGCGGGGGCCGGGCCGCCGCGGGCCCTGCCCTCAGTGACCGGCTCCCCGCTCCTCGCGGATCCGCGCCACCACCCGGGCCGCCGCCCGCCGGACCGCGTCGGTCTCCGTCAGGAAGTGCCAGTAGTCAGGATGGCGGCCCTCCAGGCCGCCGACCGCCCGCTCCAGCCGGGCCACCGCGTCGTCCAGCGGACGCGCGTCCCGCGGGTCCGGTGTCGTACGGCCCGTCATCGCCAGCCGCTGCGCGTCCCGGATCGCGAACCGGGTCTTCTCGATCTCGCCCTGCGGGTCCTTCTGCACGGAGTTCAGCCGCGTCAGCCGGTCCCCGGCCGCCGACACCGCCTCGTCGGTGGTGTTCAGCAGCGCCCGCACCGTCGACAGCAGTGAGGTCGCGTCCGGCCAGCGCTGCGCGTCCCGCGCGGCCTGCGCCTCCTTCAGCTTCGCCTCGGCCTGCCGGACGTTCTCGGCGGCCTGCTCCGGCACGTGCTGCAGGTCCTGCCAGCAGGCGGCCGTGAACCGGCGCCGCAGCTCGCTGAGGACCGGCTCCACCTGGCCGCTGCGGGTGGTCAGCGCCTGCGCGCGGGTGCGCAGCGACACCAGCCGGTGGTCGATCTCGGCGGCCTTCTCGGGCAGCCGCCCGGCCTCGGCCCGGATGGCTTCCGCCTCCCGCGAGACCCGCTCGGCCCGCTCCAGGGTCGCCTGCACCCCGTGCTGCCCCGCGCCCTGGTTCAGCTTCGTCAGGTCCGGGGCGAGCGCGGCCAGCCGGGCGGCGAGATCGTCCGCCCGGAGCCCGGCGGCGCGGACCGCGTCCAGCGCGTGGGTGGCGGCCAGCAGTGACTGCCGGGCGCGCTCCACGGCGGGCGCGAGCCGGGCCAGCTGGGTCTCGGCCTTGCCGAGCAGCGGTCCGAGACCACTGCTGAAACGGTCCAGCTCGCGCTTGACGTTCAGCAGTTCGTCCTTGGCGGCGGTCAGGTCCGTGCGCGCCCGGGCGGCGGCGGAGGCCTCCAGGTCGTCCCGGTCCAGATCGGTCGCGTCGACCGCCTGGATGTAGCGCCGGCTGGCCTCGTCGATCCGCCGGCCGAGCGCCTCGAAGTCGGCGACCGCGCGGCGGGCGGCCGGCGAGTCGTCGACGGCCGTGATGGTCTCCATCGAGATCCGCAGGTCGCGCTGGGCGGTGTCCAGTTCGTAGAAGGCGGAGGCCGCCGCGTCCTTCGCCGCCTGCGCCTCGGCCCGCTGGCTCTCGGCCCGGCCGCCGAACCAGCGCCGGGTGCCGCCGCCGGCGAAGGCGGCGGGCAACGCGAGCACGGCGATCAGCGGCAGGGCCACCAGGGCGAGGACGTCACCGGCGGGCCCGGGGCGGGGCCGCCGGCGCGGGGCCCGCGGGCGGCCGGACGCTGCCGGTCCGGGCCGCCGGGACGCCGTCGGTCCCGACTGTCGGGGGGTGGCCGGTCCGGTCCGCCGGGACGGCGCCGGTCCCGGCGGAGCAGCCGGCACCGCCGGAGCGGTCAGTGCCGCCGGAGCAGTCGGTGCAGCCGGAGTGGCCGGTGTCGCCCGTGCCGCCGGTGTGGCCGTCACATCCCTCTCCCCGTGCCGTCGTCCGCCCCGCCATGAATCGGCGTGGAATCATTCTCCCACCTGTGCAGGACGAACACACGGGCCGGTCAGTTCACCGTACGCACCGTGATACTCGCGTCGGAGGTCCGCGCGGAGACGACGTGGGGGCTGGTGGCGTCGCGGGGGACCGACACATGGGTGGAGCCGTTGCGGGTCTTCGTGGTCACCCGGTACGGGGCCCGGGGCAGCGCGACGGTGACGGAACCGTCGGAGGAACTCACGTCGACCAGGTCGGGCACCGCGCCCAGGGAGAGGTGCAGCGAGCCGTCGGTGGTGGTGGCCCGCACCCGGCGCGAGGAGACGTCCGCGTCCACGGAGCCGTCGTGGGTCCGCAGTTCCAGCGGGCCCGTGGAGTCGGTGACGTGCACCGAGCCGTCGGTGGCGCGGACGGTCAGCGGGTCCTTGAAACCGTGGGCCCGCACGCTGCCGTCCTTGTCCTCCACCTTCACGGTGATGCCGCGCGGGACCTCGATGCGGTGCTTGGCGTCGCAGTCGGCCACGATCCCCGAGCACTTCAGGCGCAGCACCAGCCGGTCGTCCTTCATGGACCAGCTCACATGAGGGTCGTCGCCCACCAGCACGTGCCCCTTGAACCAGCGCGTGACCCGCACGGTCCCCGCCGCGTTGCCGTCCGCGGCGACGATCTCCAGCGCCGAGTCGTCGGAGTCCACGGTCAGGGTGCGGCCGTGCAGGGCGAAGGAGCGGTGCTCGGGGTCCTTGTCGTCCGTCGCGGAGCCGCCGCACGCCGTGGCCGTGGCGAGCAGGGCCACGACGACGCCGGTGAGGGCGGCGGCACGGACGGGAACGGTACGGGACATGGCGGTCTCCCCCTGGGACGGGCCGGTGCGAACTGGTGGGTGTGGGTGCGGGTGGGCGCGGGTGGTGTCTTCCGCTGTGGTCACCGTCGACCGTACGGGGAGGGGGCAGGGCGCGGAATCCGGCGCACTGGCGGATCGGGGGTGGGGAAAACCCCCGGGCGTCACGGTGCGTCGCCGTGCGTGCGTCGCCGTGCGTTCCGGTGCGGCGCTGTGCTTTCCGGTACGTCGCCGTGCGTTGCGGTACGGCGACGCGCTTTCCGGTACGTCGCCCGGCGTCCCCGTTCACCGTCCCGCGTACGCCCCGGGAACGCCGAAGGCCCAGGTCCTGGGGAGGCAACCCCGTGGACCTGGGCCTTCGCTCGCGTGTCGCGACCGGTGGGCGCGGACGGTTTCGAACCGCCGACATCCTGCTTGTAAGGCAGGCGCTCTACCCCTGAGCTACGCACCCGGGACGAGTGGACAGCCTACCCTGCCAGGGGGACTGCCCCGCAAACCCGTTGGGCGTCCCGGGCCGGCGGCACCGGATCACGCGCCGCCGACCCCGTCCGCGCCCCCGGGCCCGGCGTTCTCGTGGGTGTGCTTGAGGCGACTGCGGGCGGTGACGGCGTCGGAGCCGGTGAACTGGGACCAGTGGCGGTGGGTGGTGACGAAGACCGCCAGTTCGTGCTCGCGGCGGCGGAGCTTCTCCACCTCTGCCTGTTCGTCGGCGGACCAGCCGGGGGAGGCGGGGCGCTCCACCTTGCGCCAGCCGCCGTCGTCGCTGAACCCGTCCAGCGGCTCGACCGACCACGGCAGCCGTCTGAGCAGGGCCGACAGCTCGGCCCGGACCTGATGCAGCTCCTCCTGGCCGGCGAGGAGGTCACTCGGGAAGTCATAGGGCGTAGCCACGGCGCAATGCTACGCCTGTTCGATTTTGGGTCGCGACTCGATCCGGGGGGTTCATTCGTTCGAAGAACCCGCCGGTCGCCGCCCGTTGTCACACCCCTGCCCTACGGTGACGACATGGAGCAGACGGACGGATCGGCGGATGCGGTGACGGTACACCTGGAGCCCTGGGGGGAGGACGACTTCTGGCTGCTGCGGCTGCACAACAGCCCTGAGATGACCGCGCACCTGGGCGGCCCGGAGAGCGAGGAGAAGCTCGCCGAGCGCCACCGGCGCTACCTGGACCTGCCGGCCGGGCGGATGTACCGCGCGGTGTCGGCGGCCGACGGGCGCACCGTGGGTGCGATCGGCTTCTGGGAGCGGGCCTGGCGGGGCGGGACCGTCTGGGAGACCGGATGGGCGATATCGCCCGCCTTCCAGGGGCGGGGGCTGGCGGCGCGCGCGGCGTCCGCTCTCGTCGCCGAGGCGCGCGCCGCCGGGACACACCGGTATCTGCACGCCTACCCGAAAGTGGACCACGCCGCCTCCAACGGGGTCTGCCGCCGTGCCGGCTTCACCCTGCTCGGCCCGGTCTCCTTCGAGTACCCGAAGGGCAACTGGATCACGTCGAACGACTGGCGCCTCGACCTGACGGCACCGGCGGACTGACCCGGCGAGGTACCCCGGGGCGCATGCGGGCGCCCCGGGCAGGCGGACGCGTTCCCTTCGCCGCACGGCGGAGGCCCGCAGTGGGGAGACTGGAGTCATGTGCCGGAGTATCAAGACGCTGCGCCCGCCCGTGCTGCCCGAGGAGGCGACGCGCGAGGAGATCCGGGCCGCCGCGCTGCAGTACGTGCGGAAGGTCTCGGGGTTCCGCGCGCCCGCCGCGCACAACCGTGAGGTCTTCGACCAGGCGGTCGACACGATCGCGGCGGCCACGGAGGAACTGCTCGCGGGGCTGGAGGTGCGGGGCCACAGCCCACGGAGAGCGGCGGCCGGGTGAGCGGACCGGCCGGGTGAGTGGATCGCCCGGGGGTGGATCGGGCGGTGGCCGGGGGAGTGGGCCGGGCGGTCGGGGCCTGGTGGCGGTGGCGACCGGGCGAGGGCGGTGGCCGGGCCTACGACGCGCCGGGCCTACGACGTCTACGGGTGCCGCGGGGTGCGGCGCATCAGGTACGCCGCCCCGGCGCCCGCCGCGAACAGGGCCGCCACCGAGACACCGGTGGCGAGCCAGGCGGCACCCAGCCAGCGGGTGCCGAAGTAGCCGAGGGCCACGCTGTAGGCGGCCCAGGACAGACCGGCCAGTGCGGACCAGGGCAGGAACTCGCGCACCCGGCGCTGTGTCGCACCCGCGCTGAAGGAGACGACCGAGCGGCCGGCCGGGGCGAACCGGGCGATGACCACCAGCGCACCGCCGCCGCCGCGCGCCAGGGCCGCGCCCAGCCGTTCCTGCGCGGTGCTGAGCCTGCGGGAGCGGGCGATGGCCCGGTCCAGGCGTTCGCCGCCGCGCCGGGCCAGCCGGTAGGCGAAGAGGTCGCCGAGCACCGACGCGGTGGCGGCGCACAGGATCAGGGCGAGGGTGTCGGGCACGTCGTGCGGGACTCTTCCGGCCGCGGCCCCCGTGCCGGCGGCGGCGGCCGTGGCGGCCGTCACGATCAGCACGCCGCTGGGCAGCACCGGCAGGAAGACGTCCAGCAGGACCGAGAGGGTCACCGCGACATAGATCCACGGAGTGCCGGTGAGCGCCCCCACCCTCGCCACACTCTCCAGCACCGCGGACTCCCTGAACTCCCCCGTGGACCGGACCGTGCGCCGCGATGTCGCGGGGGAGCGGCAGGGGCGGTCTGTGAACAGCCATACAGCGTACGCCTGGGGTGTGACAGGGGGTTCACCGGGGGCTCATGTGTTCGTACGGGTCCTGCGGGGAGGGCGGAAGGGCAGGCGAACGGGAGGGCAGATGGGTGGTAAGGCAGATGTGTGGGAGGGGGATGGACGGAAGGGCAGGTGGGTGGGCGC
>NZ_JBHJUW010000150.1:0-20246 GCF_042268205.1 Streptomyces sp. NPDC056160 | reverse complement strand
CGCCGCCCCCGGGGGGGGGGGCCCGGGTCCGCGCCCCCCCCCCCGGCGTCCGGCGCCGTCCCCCGGCGCCGTCCTCACTCGGTGGGCGCCGGAGCGGGCTCCCTGTCCTGCGGGCGGAAGGAGAGCCGGCCGTCCTCGACGTCCACCGTGACCCGGCTGCCCTCACCGACCCGCCCGTCCAGGAGCAGCCGGGACAGCTGGTTGTCGACCTCGCGCTGGATGGTGCGGCGCAGCGGGCGGGCTCCGTACTCCGGCTGGTAGCCGCGCTGCGCCAGCCAGTCCACGGCCGCGTCGGTGAACTCGACCGCCACGCCCTGCGCGTGCAGCAGCCTGCGGGTCCTCTCCAGCAGCAGGTCGGTGATCTGCCGCAACTGCTCGGCGGTGAGCTGGCGGAAGACGACGATCTCGTCGATGCGGTTGAGGAACTCGGGCCGGAAGTGCTCGCGCAGCGGGCGCAGGATCTGCTCGCGCCGCGCCTCCTCGTCCGCCTCCGCGCCGCCCGCTCCGAACCCGATCCCGGCACCGCGCCGGGTGATCGCCTCGGAACCGAGGTTGCTGGTCATCACGATGACGGTGTTGGTGAAGTCCACCGTGCGGCCCTGGGAGTCGGTCAGCCGCCCGTCGTCGAGCACCTGGAGCAGGATGTTGAAGACGTCCGGGTGGGCCTTCTCCACCTCGTCCAGCAGGAGCAGCGAGTACGGGTGGCGGCGTACGACCTCGGTGAGCTGGCCGGCCTCCTCGTGGCCGACGTACCCGGGTGGGGCGCCCACCAGGCGGCTGACCGTGTGCCGTTCCTGGTACTCGCTCATGTCGAGGCGGACCATGCGGTCCTCGCTGCCGAACAGCGCCTCCGCCAGCGCCCGGGCCAGTTCCGTCTTGCCGACGCCGGTCGGGCCGAGGAACAGGAAGCTGCCGATGGGCCGGTCGGGGCTGGCCAGACCGGCACGGGAGCGCAGCACCGCCTCGGCGACCACGGCGACGGCCTCCTCCTGGCCGACGACCCGCCGGTGCAGGTGCTCCTCCAGGCCGAGCAGGCGCTCCTTCTCCTCCTGGGTGAGGCTGCTGACGGGGATGCCGGTCTGCCGGGACACCACCTCGGCGATGGCCTCGGCGGTCACCTCCAGATTCTGCCCCTCGTCGGCCTCCTCTTCGCCGCCGGCCTCGGCGATGCGCCGCTTCAGCTCGCCGATGCGGTCGCGCAACTGGGTGGCCTGCTCGTACTGCTCGTCCGCGACCGCCTGGTCCTTGTCGCAGGCGAGTTGTTCGACCTCGCGCTCCATGGTCCGTACGTCCGTGCCCTTGGTGCGGGCGCGCAGCCGTACCCGGGCGCCCGCCTGGTCGATCAGGTCGATCGCCTTGTCCGGCAGCCGCCGGTCGCTCAGGTACCGGTCGGACAGCTCCACGGCGGCCACCAGCGCCTCGTCGGTGTAGCGGACCTGGTGGTGGGCCTCGTAGCGGTCGCGCAGCCCGCGCAGGATCTCGATGGCGTCGGCGGCGGTCGGCTCGGGCACCAGGATCGGCTGGAAGCGGCGGGCCAGCGCCGCGTCCTTCTCGATCCGCCGGTACTCCTCCAGGGTGGTCGCGCCCACGACGTGCAGCTCGCCGCGGGCCAGGGCGGGCTTGAGGATGTTGCCCGCGTCCATGGAGCCGCCCTCACCGCCGCCGCCCGCGCCGACCACGGTGTGCAGCTCGTCGATGAAGACGATCAGGCGCTCGGAGTGGGTGCGGATCTCGGTGACGATGTTGTTCAGCCGCTCCTCGAAGTCGCCCCGGTAGCGGGTGCCCGCGACGACACCCGTCAGGTCCAGGGCCACCACCCGGCGGCCGAGCAGGATGTCGGGCACGTCGCCGTCGGTGATGCGCTGCGCGAGCCCTTCGACGATGGCCGTCTTGCCGACGCCCGCGTCACCGATCAGCACCGGGTTGTTCTTGCCGCGCCGGGAGAGCACCTCGATGGTCTGTTCGATCTCCTGGTCCCGCCCGATCACCGGGTCGATCCGGCCCTGGCGGGCCATCTCGGTGAGGTCGCGCCCGTACTTGTCCAGGGTGGGTGTGCCGGTGGGCCGCCGGTGCTCGGTGCCCGTCGGTGCGCTGGTGTCCTGGGTCTCAGGAGGCAGGCCGGAGGCGGCGAACCGGGCCGCGTTCAGGATGTGCCCGGCCGCCGAGTCGGGGTTCATCGCCAGGGCGCTGAGCACGTGCTCCGGGCCGATGTACCCGGCGCCGCTGGCCCGCGCCATGTCGTGCGCGTCCAGCAGCGCCCGCTTGACGGCCGGGGTGAGGGAGAGCGCGGTGGGCGGTGGAGCCTCGCCCGGCGGGCTCTGCGCGGGCCCGGACCGCTCGTCGATCTGCGTGGCGAGCGAGTCGGGGTCCGCGCCCGACCTGCTGAGCAGGGAGCGGGTGGGTTCCGTGGCGAGCGCCGCGCGCAGCAGGTGCTCGGTGTCCAGGTCCCGGCTGCCGTGATCGGCGGCGTACTGGGCCGCTCCCTTGACGAGTTCCCGGGCGGGCTGGCTGAGGAGCCTGCCGATGTCCACGTGCCGGGGACCGGGGCGGGTGCCGCCGAAGAACCGGGCGAAGAATTCGCCGAAGGGGTCGCGATCGCCCTCCGGGCCGACGAAGCCGCTGGTCATCGCTTTCCGTTCCTTCGCTGACGGGTGGCTCCCGCCGGGTAACCGGGTGAGCGGGGCTCATGCCCACGGTTGCACGTTCTGTGCGCCCGGGCATGTCGGGCGCGGGCGGTCCGGTCCGTCCGGGCACGTCGGGGGCCCACCGGCCCGGGGCCCCGGCCCGGACCGGCGGGCTCGTCCAGCGGAGTGTGAATCACGATCGACTCCGCGGGTTCGCGACGATGGTCTTGGCAAGGCGGCCGGGGAGGCTTACGTTCGTGCCTCTACGTGTGTTCTACGGGCGTAGAGGCTCTGACGTACGTCGAAGGAGCAGCTCATGACCAATGTCGTCCGTGCGGCCCTGGTCCAGGCGACCTGGACCGGCGACACCGAGTCCATGGTCGCCAAGCACGAGGAGCACGCCCGCGAGGCGGCCCGGCGCGGCGCCCGGATCATCGGGTTCCAGGAAGTCTTCAACGCGCCCTACTTCTGCCAGGTCCAGGAGCCGGAGCACTACCGCTGGGCCGAGCCGGTCCCGGACGGCCCGACCGTGCGCCGGATGCGGGAGCTGGCCCGCGAGACCGGCATGGTCGTCGTCGCCCCGGTCTTCGAGGTCGAGCAGTCCGGTTTCTACTACAACACCGCCGCCGTGATCGACGCGGACGGCAGCTACCTCGGCAAGTACCGCAAGCACCACATCCCGCAGGTCGAGGGGTTCTGGGAGAAGTTCTACTTCAAACCGGGCAACCTGGGCTGGCCGGTCTTCGAGACCGCCGTGGGCAGGGTCGGCGTCTACATCTGCTACGACCGCCACTTCCCGGAGGGCTGGCGGCAGCTCGGCCTGAACGGAGCCCAGCTCGTCTACAACCCCTCCGCCACCCACCGCGGCCTGTCCTCCTACCTGTGGCGGCTGGAGCAGCCCGCCGCCGCCGTCGCCAACGAGTACTTCGTCGCCGCGATCAACCGCGTGGGCCGCGAGGAGTACGGCGACAACGACTTCTACGGGACGTCGTACTTCGTCGACCCCCGCGGACAGGTCGTCGGCGACGTGGCCGGCGACGCCACCGAGGAACTGGTCGTCCGCGATCTCGACCTCGACCTCATCGAAGAGGTGCGGCAGCAGTGGGCCTTCTACCGCGACCGCCGCCCCGACGCCTACGAAGGGCTGGTGCAGCCGTGAACGACCTGTACGACCGTCACCGGGCCGTCCTGCCCGACTGGCTCGCCCTCTACTACGAGGACCCGCTGGAGATCACCCACGGCGAGGGCCGCCACGTCTGGGACGCCGAAGGCCGCCGCTACCTGGACTTCTTCGGCGGCATCCTGACCACCATGACCGCGCACGCGCTGCCCGAGGTCACCAAGGCGGTGAGCGAGCAGGCCGCCCGGATCATCCACTCCTCCACCCTGTACCTCAACCGGCCGATGGTCGAACTGGCCGAGCGCATCGCCCAGTTGAGCGGCATTCCGGACGCCCGCGTCTTCTTCACCACCTCGGGCACCGAGGCCAACGACACCGCTCTGCTGCTGGCGACGACGTACCGGCGCAGCAACACGGTGCTGGCCATGCGCAACAGCTACCACGGCCGCTCCTTCAGCGCGATCGGCATCACCGGCAACCGCTCCTGGTCGCCCAGTTCCCTCTCCCCGCTGCAGACGCTGTACGTCCACGGCGGCGTCCGCACCCGCGGCCCCTTCGCCCACCTCACCGACGACGAGTTCGTCGCGGCCTGCGTGGAGGACCTCAAGGACCTCCTCGGGCACACCCGCCCGCCCGCCGCGCTGATCGCCGAACCCATCCAGGGGGTCGGCGGCTTCACCTCCCCGCCCGACGGCCTGTACGCCGCCTTCCGGGACGTCCTGAAGGACCACGGCATCCTGTGGATCGCCGATGAGGTGCAGACCGGCTGGGGCCGCACCGGCGACCACTTCTGGGGCTGGCAGGCGCACGGACGCAGCGGACCGCCGGACATCGTCACCTTCGCCAAGGGCATCGGCAACGGCATGTCGATCGGCGGGGTCGTCGCCCGCGCCGAGATCATGAATTGCCTGGACGCCAACAGCATCTCCACCTTCGGCGGCACCCAGATCACCATGGCCGCCGGCCTCGCCAACCTCAACCACCTCGTCGAACACGACCTCCAGGGCAATGCCCGGCGGGTCGGCGGACTGCTCATCGAGCGGCTGCGGGCCGTCGCCGCCGGACTGCCCGGCGTACGGGAGGTCCGCGGCCGCGGGCTCATGATCGGCGTCGAACTGGTCAGGCCCGGCACCGACGAGGCCGACCCGCGCGCTGCCGCCGCCGTGCTGGAGGCGGCCCGGGAAGGCGGCCTCCTCATCGGCAAGGGCGGCGGCCACGACACCAGCGCGCTGCGCATCGCCCCACCACTGTCCCTGACCGTCGCGGAGGCCGAGGAGGGCGCCGCGATCCTGGCGGACGCGCTGCGCGCCGCCTCCTGAGAGCGCGCCGGAGGCGAAGTCCGCGGCGAGCGAGGCGAGAAGAGGGGAGTGCCGCCCATGACCACCGCCCCGGACAGGTCCCCGAGCGCCCGCGGCCGCCCGGAACCGGTCCCCTGGAACCCGCCGGAGCACGCCTCCTGCGTCCTGTCCGTCCGCCAAGTGCTCACCCTGGAGAGGGTGCTCGCCGGGGAGCCCGAGGTGGTGGCCGGCGCCGCCCGGCTGGACCGGCCCGTGCGCTGGGTGCACGTCGCCGAGGCCGCGGACGTCGGCGTGATGCTCAGCGGCGGCGAGATGGTGCTCACCACCGGCGTGCTGCTCGCCGGGGACGAACACAAGCAGGCCGAGTACATCCGCTCCCTGCACCGCGCGGAGGCCGCGGCCGTGGTCCTGGGCCTCGGGCGGGCGTTCCCCGCCGCGCCCGAGGTGATGCGCCGGGCCGCCGAGCGGTGCGGGCTGCCGCTGGTCGTCCTGCACCGGCCCTTCCCGTTCGCCGAGCTGACCGAGGAGGTCCAGTCCCGGCTGGTACGGCAGAAGTTCGCCTCGGTCAGCCTCTCGGAGACCGTACGCACCGCACTCACCGCACTGATCACCGCGGGCGCCCCGCTGCAGGCACTGCTCGACGAGATCGCCCGGCACAGCGCCTGCCCCGTCGTCGTCACCAACCTCGCCCACCGCGTCCTCGCCACGGCGGGCGAACGCTCCGCGGTGGACGACGTGCTGCGCGACTGGGAACGCATCGCCCGGCAGGCGGGAGGCACCGAGGGCGACGGCTGGATCCGCGCCGAACTCGGCGGACGCGGGCAGAACTGGGGCCGGATCGTGCTCTGCGGCCACCGCGGCGACGGCGCCACAGGACGGCTGCTGGCCGACCGCGCCGCCGAGGCCCTGGTCCTGCACCGCATGCTCGGCGGCGGCGCGGGCGGCTCCTGGGAGCAACAGTGCGCGCAGAGCCTGCTGACCGACCTGGTCGGCGAGACCGTACCGGCCCGGCAGCTGCTGCCCCGGGCCCGCGCGGCCGGCCTGCCGGTCAACCGGCGCACCTTCGTGCCCCTGGTCGTGCGCGACGCCGGCCCGGCCGCACTCGACCGGCTGCTGCGCCTGCTCGGCCTGCCCGGACTCGTCGCCGAACTGTCCGACGGCCTCACCGCAGTCCTGCTCAGCCTCCCGCGCGACCAGGACGCCGAAGCCCTCACCACCCACTTCGCGGCCCGGCTGCACGCCGACCCGGGACCCGGCCGCCCGGCACAGGCGTCCCCGCTCGCGGACCACCCGCACGCGGCGCCGGTCGTGGCCGCCGGACAGGCGTCCCGGGACGCGGACCACCCGCACGCGGCGCCGGTCGTGGCCGCCGGACAGGCGCGCGGAGAATGGGACGACGTGCCCGCCGGGCTGCGGGAGGCACGGCACGTGGCCGACGCCGTGGGTGACTCCGTCTGCGCCCGCGACCTGCCGGTCGTGGTCCGGCTGAGGGACGTCCACCTGCGCGGGCTGATCCGGCTGCTGCGTGACGACCCGCAGGTGCAGTCCTTCGCCGAGCGGGAGCTGGACGGGCTGCTGTGCGGCACCGACCAGGATCTGCTGGACGTGTTGCGCACCTACCTCGCCACCGGCCGCAACAAGTCCCGCACCGCACGCCTCCACCATGTCTCCCGGCCCGCGCTCTACCGGCGCCTGGAGGCCATACAGGGGCGCCTCGGGGTGGACCTCGACGACTTCGAGCAGGCCGCCTCGGTGCACATCGCACTCCTCGCGCACGACGCGCAACAGCAGTGAAGACGGTGACGGGCAACGGGAACGGCGGTGAGGCATGCGGCGGCGCCAGGGTGACACGGTGGCACGCCCTGCCCCCGCGGACGTGACAGCGTGCACCTCAAAAGCAGGGCCGCCGCCTCCCTACGCTCGCCCCACACCGACCGAGCAGCGGAGGTTTCGATGAGCCGAGTGATCCGTGCCGCCCTCTTCCAGACCGCCTGGACCGGCGACAAGGAGTCCATGACCGCGGCGCACGAGCAGGCGGTGCGCGACGCGGCCGCCCAGGGCGCCCAGGTCCTCTGCTTCCAGGAACTGTTCTACGGACCGTACTTCTGCCAGGTCCAGGACCCGGCGTTCTACGCGTACGCCGAACAGATCCCCGAGGGCCCGACCGTCCGCCGCTTCCAGGCGCTCGCCCGGGAGCTGGGCATCGTCCTGGTCCTGCCGATGTACGAGGAGGAGCGGCCCGGCGTCCTCTACAACACCGCCGCGGTGATCGACGCGGACGGCTCCTACCTCGGCAAGTACCGCAAGACCCACATCCCGCAGGTGCACGGCTTCTGGGAGAAGTTCTACTTCCGGCCGGGCAACAGCGGCTGGCCCGTCTTCGACACGGCCGTGGGCAAGGTCGGCGTCTACATCTGCTACGACCGGCACTTCCCGGAGGGCTGGCGGGCGCTCGGCCTGGCGGGCGCCGAGATCGTCTTCAACCCGTCGGCCACCTCCCGCGGCCTGTCCGGCTACCTGTGGCAGCTGGAGCAGCCGGCGGCGGCCGTCGCCAACGAGTACTTCGTCGGCGCCATCAACCGGGTCGGCGTCGAGGAGTACGGGGACGACGACTTCTACGGGACGTCGTACTTCGTCGACCCCGAGGCGCAGTTCGTCGGCGAGGTGGCGAGCGACAAGGAACCCGAACTCGTCGTCCGCGACCTGGACCTGGCCAAACTGCGCGAGGTCCGCGACCGCTGGCAGTTCTACCGCGACCGGGCGCCGGGCGCGTACACGCCGCTGACCGCCCCCTGACCCGGCACGTCACCTGCAAGGAGTGGGACCATGAGCAGCCGTACCGTCATCCGCGGCGGCCTCGTCATCACCGCCGCCGACGAGACGCACGCCGACGTCCTCGTGGAGGACGGCCGCGTCGCCGCCCTCGCCGCCTCCGGCACCCCGGCCGCCGAGGCGTTCACGGCGGAGCGGACCATCGACGCCACCGGAAAGTACGTCATCCCGGGCGGCGTCGACGGACACACCCACATGGAGATGCCCTTCGGCGGCACCTACGCCTCGGACACCTTCGAGACCGGCACCCGGGCCGCCGCCTGGGGCGGCACGACCACCATCGTCGACTTCGCGATCCAGTCCAAGGGCGGCGCCCTGCGCGAGGGCCTGGACGCCTGGCACGCCAAGGCCGAGGGCAACTGCGCCGTCGACTACGGCTTCCACATGATCGTCTCCGACGTGAACGAGGACACGCTCAAGGAGATGGACCTGCTGGTGGAGGAGGGCGTGACCTCCTTCAAGCAGTTCATGGCCTACCCGGGCGTGTTCTACAGCGACGACGGGCAGATCCTGCGCGCCATGCAGCGTGCCGCGGACAACGGCGGGCTGATCATGATGCACGCCGAGAACGGCATCGCCATCGACGTCCTGGTCGCCCAGGCCCTGGCCCGCGGCGAGAAGGACCCGCGCTACCACGGCGAGGTCCGCAAGGCCCTGCTGGAGGCCGAGGCCACCCACCGTGCGATCCGGCTCGCGCAGGTGGCTGGCGCCCCGCTGTACGTCGTGCACGTCTCGGCGCGCGAGGCGGTCGCCGAACTGACCCGGGCCCGCGACGAAGGGCTGCCCGTCTTCGGCGAGACCTGCCCGCAGTACCTGTTCCTGTCCACCGACAACCTCGCCGAACCGGACTTCGAGGGCGCCAAATACGTGTGCAGCACCCCCCTGCGCCCCAAGGACCACCAGGCGTCCCTGTGGCGGGGCCTGCGCACCGACGACCTCCAGGTGGTCTCCACCGACCACTGCCCCTTCTGCTTCACCGGGCAGAAGGAACTGGGCCGCGGCGACTTCTCCAAGATCCCCAACGGCCTGCCGGGCGTCGAGAACCGCATGGACCTGCTCCACCAGGCCGTCGTCGACGGGCACATCTCGCGCCGCCGCTGGATCGAGATCGCCTGCGCCGCCCCGGCCCGCATGTTCGGCCTGTACCCGAAGAAGGGCACCCTCGCGCCCGGCGCCGACGCCGACATCGTGATCTACGACCCGCACGCCGAGCAGGTCCTGTCCGCGGCGACCCACCACATGAACGTCGACTACTCGGCCTACGAGGGCCGCCGCGTCACCGGCCGGGTGGAGACCGTGCTCTCGCGCGGCGAGCCCGTCATCACCGAGCGGGAGTACACCGGACGCGCCGGACACGGCGTCTACACCCCGCGCTCCACCTGCCAGTACCTCGACTAGGAGCGGTGCCCATGGACTTCGGACTCGTCCTGCAGACCGACCCGCCGGCCTCGCGCGTCATCAGCCTGATGCAGCGCGCCGAGCACAACGGCTTCCGCTACGGCTGGACCTTCGACTCCGCCGTGCTGTGGCAGGAACCGTTCGTCATCTACAGCCAGATCCTCGCGCAGACCCAGCACCTGACCGTCGGCCCGATGGTCACCAACCCGTCCACCCGCACCTGGGAGGTCACCGCCTCCACCTTCGCCACCCTCAACGACATGTTCGGCAACCGCACGGTGTGCGGCATCGGCCGCGGCGACTCCGCGATGCGCGTGGCCGGCCGCAAGCCCAACACGCTGGCCCGGATCAGCGAGGCCATGAAGGTCGTCAAGGCGCTGGGCAGGGGAGAGGAGGCCGACCTCGGCGGCACGACCGTCCGCTTCCCCTGGGTCGGCCCGGGCGCCGAAGTGCCCGTCTGGATGGCCGCGTACGGGCCCAAGGCCCTGAAGATGGCGGGCGAGGAGGCCGACGGCTTCATCCTCCAGCTCGCCGACCTGTACCTCACCGAGTACATGGTCAAGGCGGTCAAGGACGCCGCCGTCGCCGCCGGGCGCGACCCGGCCGAGGTGAAGGTCTGCGTGGCCGCCCCCGCCTACGTCACCGCCGACGACTCGCCCGAGGCGCTCGCCCACGCCCGTGAGCAGTGCCGCTGGTTCGGCGGCATGGTGGGCAACCACGTCGCCGACCTGGTCGCCCGCTACGGAGAGCACTCCGCCGCCGTACCCGACGCCCTCACCGACTACATCAAGGCCCGCCAGGGCTACGACTACGCCCACCACGGGCGCAGCGGAAACCCGGACACCCGGTTCGTGCCCGACGAGATCGTCGACCGGTTCTGCGTGATCGGACCGGCCGAGCGGCACATCGAGAAGCTGAACGCGCTGCGCGAGCTGGGCGTGGACCAGTTCGCCGTGTACGCCATGCACGACGCGCGCGAAGCCGTGATCGACGCGTACGGCCGCGAGGTCATTCCCGTCGTCAATCCCAGATAGCCCAACACCCCCGTCGATTGGGGCCGTCCATGACCGACACCGCACCCCCGGGCATACCGCCGACCGCCCAGGTCACCCTCCCCGACGGGCGCGTGGAGCTCGCTCCCGGCACTCCACCGCCCAGCGGCCCCTACGCCAACGCCGACCTGCTCCCGGTCCCGGTGGCGCGGCGCACCTGGACCACGTACAACTTCTCCGCCCTGTGGGTCGGCATGGCCCACAACACGGCCTCCTGGACCCTCGCCTCCGGCCTGATCGCCGTCGGCATGGACTGGAAGCAGGCGGTGTTCACCATCGCCGTGGCCAACCTGATCGTGCTCGTCCCGATGCTGCTCACCGGCCACGCGGGACCCAGGTACGGCATTCCGTTCCCGGTCTTCGCCCGCGCGTCCTTCGGGGTGCGCGGCGCCAACCTGCCCGCCGTGGTACGGGCCTTGGTGGCGTGCGGCTGGTTCGGCATCCAGACCTGGATCGGCGGCGAGGCGATCTACTTCCTGGCCGGGAAGCTGGTCGGGGACGGCTGGACGGGCGCCGCCCGCATCGGCGGGTACGCCTGGACGATGTGGCTGTCCTTCGCCCTCTTCTGGGTGATCCAGGTAGCCGTCATCCTGCGGGGCATGGACACCATCCGCCGCTTCGAGAACTGGGCGGCGCCCTTCGTCCTCGTCGGCGCGTTCGTGATGCTGTGGTGGATGAGCGCGAAGGCCGGCGGCTTCGGCCCGCTGTTCGACCAGCCTTCGAAGCTGGGCTGGGGCGCCGGCTTCTGGAAGCTGTTCGCGCCCTCGCTGATGGGCATGATCGGCTTCTGGTCGACGCTCTCCCTGAACATCCCCGACTTCACCCGCTACGGCAGGAGCCAGCGGGCGCAGACCCGGGGGCAGGCGCTCGGCCTGCCCACCACCATGACGCTGTTCGCGTTCCTGTCGGTGCTCGTCACCTCCGGCTCGCAGGCCGTCTACGGCCAACCGGTGTGGGACCCGGTGCAGTTGGCGGCGAAAGCGGACAACACGGCGGGGCTGCTGTACGCACTGGTGACCGTGCTGGTGGCGACCCTGTCGGTGAACATCGCCGCCAACCTGGTCTCCCCGGCGTTCGACTTCTCCAACGTCGCGCCGCGCAGGGTGAGTTTCCGCACCGGCGCCCTCATCACGGCCGTACTCGCCGTGGTGATCCGCCCCTGGAAGCTCCACTCCGACCCCCAGGGCTACATCTTCACCTGGCTGGGCCTGGTCGGCGGGCTGCTCGGCACGGTCGCGGGCATCCTCGTCGCCGACTACTGGATCCTGCGCCGCGCCCGCCTGGACCTCGGCGACCTGTACCGCGCCGGCGGACGTTACTGGTACGCGGGCGGCTGGAACTGGCGGGCCGTCACCGCCTTCGTCGTGGGCGGCGTCCTGGCGGTCGGCGGCGCGGACTTCCATCCGCTGATCGACGGCCGGCCGCTCCCGGCCCTGCGACCGCTGGCCGACTACGGCTGGGCCGTGGGCCTGGGCACGTCCACCGTGCTGTACCTGCTGCTGTCGCTGCCGGGCCGGCGGACCCGGGGCGTCGGCTGACGCGGGGCGTCGGCCGACGCGGGCCGAGCCCGTGCACGGGGCGGCCGGGTCCGGTCGGGGCGGTCAGTTCCCCTGGGACCGGCCGCCCAGCAGCGCGGCCACCGCTTCCCTGGCCGCCTTGATGGCACCCTTGTTGATCTCGTCGGCGGCGGGTGCCTTCTTCGTCTCGAAGTCGCTGCCGTTGTACGTCACCGCCACCAGCGCGTTGGCTGCGCGGACCAGCACCACGCCCTCACGGGTCTGCTGCTTCTTCTCGGTGGTGAGGTTCACGACGGAGTAGGCGGCGTCACCGAGGCCGGGCACCGCACCGCCGCCGCTCTTCGCGGCGGTGCGCTGCTGGTAGGCGGCGGTGGCCGCCTCGTCGGACCGCATGACCTCGAAGGACACGTCGAGCCAGCGGTAGTCGTAGCCCTTGAGCGCGTTCCAGGAACAGGTCCGGCGCACGCTCTCGTCCGTCGAGGCGATCTCCTTGCCCGCCGTCTTCGCGCCGGGGACCAGCGTGGTGACGGTCTTCGTGGAGACGGCGGTGCACGGCGCGGGGGCCGACGTGTACGCGTTCGGCTGCCCGGTGGCGGACGTCCCGGAGGACGACCCCGGCACCGTGGGGGAGCCGGACGCCGAGCCCGACCGGGTGCCGGTGGTGCCGGTGCCCTGTCCGCCCGCCTTGGGCCCGTCGGCGGACGACCCGGCGAACGGGCCGGACGTCAACGCCCAGCCGGCACAGGCGAGTACGACGACCGGAGTCAGCCGCGCGGTGAGTGCGAGCGGCAGGGGAAGATCACGCACGGCACACTTCTCGTGTGGGGGACGGACGTTGCGAAGCACGTCCGCAGTGTGGACGGGACGACAGTGTCACATGCCCGCCTGTGCGGCGGAAGTGCCAACTCGCTCCGTGCCCGGGCGATCACACGGCCGGGCACCACCGGGCCCCCGGCCGGGGCAGCATGCTTGGTCGCTGGTCGCTGGTCGCTGGTCGCTGGTCGCTGGTCGCTGGTCGCCGGTCACCGGTGGCCGGGGCGGTCACCGCGTCACGGCACGCGCGCGGTCCACTGCGGTGCACCGAACTTGGCGCGCGCCAGCTCCTGGGCGCGGGCCAGTTCCTCGTCGGTGACCTTGCCGCCGGTCAGCCCGTACCGGCTGCCGAAGGACTCGATCATCCGCTCGATGACGGTCTCGCGCGCCAGCCCCGTCTGCCGGCGCAGCGGATCCACCCGCTTCTTCGCGCTCTTCGTGCCCTTGTCGGACATCTTCTCCCGCCCGATGCGCAGCACGTCGAGCATCTTGCCGGCGTCGATGTCGTAGGACATGGTCACGTGGTGCAGGACCGCACCCGGCCCGCCGCCCGGCCCGACGATCCGCTTCTGCGCGGCGCCCGCGATCTTCCCCTGGTCGGTGGCGATGTCGTTCAGCGGCTGGTACCAGGCCCGGATGCCCATGTCGCCGAGGGCGCCGAGGACCCAGTCGTCCAGGTAGGCGTAGCTGTCCTGGAAGGACAGGCCCTGCACGAGCGCCTCGGGCACCGACAGGGAGTAGGTGATGGTGTTGCCCGGCTCGACGAACATCGCGCCGCCGCCGGAGATCCGGCGCACCACCTCGACGCCGTGCCGTGCGGCGCCGTCGGCGTCCACCTCGTTGCGCAGCGACTGGAAGCTGCCGATGATCACCGCGGGGGAGGCCCACTCCCACACCCGCAGGGTCGGCGGCCGGCGGCCGGCGGCGACCTCGGCGGTCAGCACCTCGTCCAGCGCCATGTGCAGGGCGGGGGACTGGGGGCCTTCGTGGATCAGCTGCCAGTCGTAGTCGGTCCAGTCGGTGGCGTGGGCCAGCGCGCGGCGCACCGCGACCCCCACGCCCTCCGAGGTCAGTCCGTACATGACCGTGCCGACGGGGAGCGCCGCGTCGATGCGGGCGGCGAGGCCCGCCGCGTCGGTGTCGGCGGGGGCACCCTCCAGCGCCGCGTTCACCGCGTCCAGGGCCTCGTCCGGCTCCAGGAAGAAGTCACCCGCCACGCGCACCTGCCGCAGCACGCCGTCCTCGGACTCCACGTCCACGACGACGAGCTTGCCGCCGGGCACCTTGTACTCACCGTGCACTTCCTGGCCCTCCCTTGCTGCCGCAGGGACCAACGCCCGGGCGGACCGGTGTGTTCCCCGCCCACCTGTGATGTGCCTGTGACCCGGAACTATGGCTTCCGTCACAGTCCCGGCGAAGGGGCCCTGATGGGCTGGGCGGATGCGCAGAGCCACCGTTCCCGTCCTGCTCCTCGCCCTGGGCCTCGGGCTCACGGTCTGCGGCGACCGGCCCGGCGCAGGGCTCGCCGGTGCCGGTCCGGCGGCGGCAGGCGCCCTGGACGCCGACCCGCTGGACGCCTACGGGATGACCGCCGCCGAGACGCACACCGTCGCCGTCGCCCGCTGGACCCTCGCCAAGGAGTGCATGCGGGGCCTCGGCTTCGACAGCCTGCGCGACCTGGACCCCGCTCACCCGCCGGGCCCGCCGCAGCGCCCGGCCGACGGGAAGACGGTCGTCGGCCTGATGGCCGTCGCCGACCGCGACCACCGCTACGGCGTCCAGGACCCCGAGGAGGCCGCGACCTACGGCTACCGGGCACCGGTCGCCGAGTACCGGCGGGCGGCACCGGACAGGAAGTGGACGCTACCCGAATACCTGGCCCTCACGGGGGCGGGCTTCGGCGACGACCCGAGGAGCGTCCACGGTCACCCGATCCCCGAACGGGGCTGCCTGGGCCGGGCCGACCTGCGCATCTACGGCCGGGACCGGTACGCGGCACCGGACCCGGTCCTCACCCTGCGCTCCGAGAGCCGGCAACGCGCGCAGCAGGACCCCGCCTGGACGCACGCCGACCGGCTGTGGTCGGCCTGTATGCGCGGGGCGGGCTACCACTACGCCACGCCCCGCGAGGCGCAGGACGGCGACGACCGCCGTGACGAGGACCTGAAACGCTTCCTCTCCGCCCACCGCCCCGAGGACGAGCGGCCCTCCGAGGCCGAGCGACGCACGGCCGTCGCCGACGCCCGCTGCAAGCGGCGGACGGGCTGGGTCCGCACGGTGCGGGCCCTCGACGTACGCGAGCAGGCAGCGGTCATCGCCGAGCACCGCCCCGCACTGGAGGAGGCGCGCGCCCGCGCCCGAGCCGCCGTGCGCAACGCCCGCGCCCTCGTGCGGGACGGTTCATGAGGCCGCGCCGCGGCCTGCCCCGTCCGTGCCACGGCACCACCGCCGCCCGCCGCCCGCCGCCCGACGCCGGCATCAGGCCGCCCGCGGCACGGCAGCCGCGGTGCGTACCGCCGCAACCGCCTGGGGAGGTCTGGGGAGGCCCGGGAAGATCCGGAGAGGCCCGGGAAGATCCGGGGTGGCGTACCGAACCGGGGTCACCAGGACCGGCGACGCCACCGGCACGCAGCGAACACCGAGGTGAGAGATGCAGTTCACCACCCGCCCCACCCTCCAGGGCACCTTCGGCATGGTGTCCTCCACCCACTGGCTGGCCTCGCAGTCGGCGATGGCCGTGCTGGAGGCCGGCGGCAACGCCTACGACGCGGCCGTGGCCGGTGCGTTCGTGCTGCACGTCGTGGAGCCGCACCTCAACGGGCCGGCCGGTGAGGTGCCGATCCTGCTCGCGCCGGCGGGCGGCGAGGTGCGGGTGCTGTGCGGGCAGGGCGTGGCGCCGGCCGGGGCGACGGTCGCGCACTACAAGGGGCTCGGGCTCGACCTCGTGCCGGGCACCGGGCCGCTCGCCGCCGCCGTTCCCGGCGCCTTCGACGCGTGGATGCTGCTGCTGCGCGACCACGGCACCAAGTCGCTCGACGACGTCCTGAAGTACGCGGTCGGGTACGCCGAGCACGGGCACGCCCCGGTGGAGCGCGTCGGAGCGACCGTCGAGACCGTACGGGAACTGTTCGAGACCGAGTGGACCTCTTCGGCCGACGTGTACCTGCCCGGCGGCCGGCCGCCCCGCCCTGGGGAACTGCTGCGCAACCCCGCCCTGGCCGCCACCTGGAAACGGCTGCTGGCCGAGACGGCAGGGGCCGGAGACCGGGAGGCGCGGATCGACGCCGCCCGCGAGGTGTGGCGGTCCGGCTTCGTCGCCGAGGCCCTGGTCAGGCAGGCGCGGCGGCCCACGCTGGACACCAGCGGCGCGCACCGCACCGGCACCCTCACCGCCGCCGACCTGGCCGGCTGGTCCGCTTCCTACGAGGCCCCGGCGACCTACGACTGGAACGGCTGGACCCTGTGCAAGGCGGGCCCCTGGAGCCAGGGACCGGTCTTCCTCCAGCAACTCGCCCTGCTCCCGCCCGAACTGCCCCCCTACGGGTCCGCCGACTACGTCCACCTGCTCGTCGAGGGCTGCAAGCTCGCCATGGCCGACCGCGAGGCCTGGTACGGGGACGCGGCCGGCGTGCCGCTCGACGACCTGCTCGCCGCGCGGTACAACGCCGAGCGGCGCCGGCTGATCGGCGCCGAGGCCTCCTGGGAACTGCGTCCCGGCAGCCCCGGCGGGCGCGTTCCGAGGCTGAGCGCGCACGCGTACCGGGCCGCCGCGGACGAGGGCGGGTACGACGCCCTGGGCGTCGGCGAGCCGACGGTCGCCAAGCCGTCCACGTCCCCCGTGCCCGGCGAGCCCGAGGTCCGTTCCGACGGCGCCACCCGCGGCGACACCTGCCATCTCGACGTCGTCGACCGCTGGGGCAACATGGTCGCCGCCACGCCCAGCGGCGGCTGGCTCCAGTCCAACCCCGTCGTGCCCGAACTGGGCTTCCCGCTCGGCACCCGGTTGCAGATGACCTGGCTGCAGGAGGGCCTGCCGAACACGCTGACGCCCGGCCGCCGCCCCCGCACCACCCTCAGCCCGTCCCTCGCTCTGCGCGACCAAGTGCCCGTGCTGGCCTTCGGCACGCCCGGCGGCGACCAGCAGGACCAGTGGCAGCTGCACTTCTTCCTCGCGGTCGCGCTGCGCTCGGCGGTCCGGGGCGGCCTCGACCTGCAAGGCGCCGTCGACGCCCCGAACTGGCACAACGACGCCTTCCCGGGGTCCTTCTACCCACGCGGCATGCGTCCGGGCTCCGTCACCGTCGAGTCCCGCACGGACCCGGAGGTCGTCGCCGGGCTGCGCCGCCGGGGCCACGACGTGACGGTCGGCGACGCCTGGTCCGAGGGCCGGCTGTGCGCGGTCGCCCGGGACCCGCGCACGGGCGTCCTGTCGGCGGCGGCCAACCCGCGCGGGATGCAGGGGTACGCGGTGGGGCGCTGAGCGGCACCGGAGGAGACCGGGAAGCGCCCGGCGGCGCCGGGACGACAGGGAAGGGCGGCCTGCGGGGCCCGGTCCCGGGGCCCGCGCCCCGGGTGTTCACGCCGATTCCACCCGGTGTGCACCCGGGCGGCGGGCGTTGTCACAGGCGCGTGCTCTCATGGAGGCATGATCGAAGAGACGGAAACCATCGAAGAGTTTCTCGCGGAGCGCTCGTCCGACGTGGAGGAGGCGGTCCGCAAGGCCGCCGCGGCCGAGATCATGCCCCGCTTCCGCAGGCTCGCCGCGCACGAGGTCGACCAGAAGTCCGGACCCCACGACCTGGTCACCGACGCCGACCGGCTCGCCGAGCGGTACCTCACCGACACGCTCGCCGGCCTGCTGCCCGGCTCCCTCGTGGTCGGCGAGGAGGCGGTGCACGCCGACCCCGCCGTCTACCGGGCCATAGGCGGCGACGCCCCGGTGTGGATCGTGGACCCGGTGGACGGCACCCGCCAGTTCGTGCACGGCGACCCGGGCTTCTGCACGCTGGTCGCCCTCACCCTGCGCGGCGTCGTCCTGGCCTCCTGGACCTACGCCCCGGCCTTCGACCGGCTCGCCGTCGCGGTGCGCGGCCGGGGCGCCCGCCTCGACGGCGAACCCCTGCGCTGCGGCGCCCCCGAGCCGGGCCGCGCGCTCCAAGTGGCCACCTCACACCCCGACTTCACGAACGACGCGCAGAAGCGCGCCCTGCGCGGCCTGTGGAGCGACGGATTCGCGCCCCGCGCCTGCGGCTCGGCCGGCCTGGAGTACCTGGCCGTCGCCCGGGGCGAGTTGGACGCCACCGCGTTCACCTGGGAGGCCGCCTGGGACCACGCGGCGGGCCTGCTGCTCGTGGCGGAGGCGGGCGGCACCCACGTGACCCTCGCGGGCGAGCCGTTCCGGGTCACCGGGGGCAACGCCCTGCCGTTCACCGCCGCGCGGGACGCGGCCACCGCCCGGCGGGTGATCGGGACGCTGACCGCCCCGGCCTGAGCCGTGCCGGGGCCGCCGAACCCTGCGGGAGCCGCGCCCCGCGGGCCCCGGTGTCGGTGCGGCGGCATATCCTGGCACCGACGACAGGTCCGCGTGGCCATCGGCTGACGAAGGGGTCCGAAGGTGCCGTCGATGCTCGATGCCGTGGTCGTGGGAGCGGGGCCGAACGGCCTGACCGCCGCCGTGGAGCTGGCCCGCCGCGGCTTCTCCACGGCCGTGTTCGAGGCGCGGGACACCGTCGGCGGCGGCGCCCGCACCGAGGAGCTGACCCTCCCCGGGTTCCGGCACGACCCGTGCTCCGCCGCCCACCCCCTCGCCGTCAACTCGCCCGCCTTCCGCGCCCTGCCCCTGGAGCGCTACGGCCTGCGGTGGCTCCACCCCGAGCTGCCCATGGCCCACCCCTTCCCCGACGGCACCGCGGCCGTCCTGGCCCGCTCCGTCGCCGAGACGGCCGCCTCCTTCGGGGCGCGGGACGCCGGCGCGTACCGCCGGCTCGTCGAGCCGTTCCTGCCCCGCTGGGACACCCTGGCCCGCGACTTCATGTCCCTGCCGCTGACCGCCCTGCCCCGCGACCCGGTCACCCTCGCCCGCTTCGGCCTCGCCGGACTGCCCCCCTCCACCTGGCTCACGCGCCGCTTCCGCGACGAGCGGGCCAAGACGCTCTTCGCCGGCCTCGTCGCCCACGTGATGGCACCGCTCGGCGGCTTCGCCACCGGCGCCATCGGCCTGGTGTTCGCGCTGGCGGCGCACGCCCGCGGCTGGCCGCTGGCCCGCGGCGGCTCCCAGGCGATCTCCGACGCCCTCGCCGCCCACCTCAAGGACCTCGGCGGCGCGGTGCACACCGACTACGAGGTCAAACGCCTCGACGACCTGCCGCCCGCCCGGGCGTACGTCTTCGACACCTCACCCACCGCGCTGGCCCGCATCGCGGGCCTGGGCCGCTACTACGACTCCTACCGGTACGGCCCCGGGGTCTTCAAGATCGACTACGCGCTGGACGGGCCCGTCCCGTGGACCGCCGAGGAGCCCCGCGCCGCCGGAACCGTGCAGATCGGGGCGGACAGCACCGAGATCGGCGCCGCGCTGCGCGCCGCCTCCCGCGAGGGCCGCGCACCCGACAGACCCTTCCTCATCACCGTCCAGCCCAGCGTCGTCGACCCCACCCGGGCCCCCGCGGGCAAGCACGTCTTCTGGGCGTACGGACATGTGCCGGCCGGCTGGGACGGCGACCTCACCGACGCCATCGAACGCCAACTGGAGCGCTACGCCCCCGGCTTCCGCGACCGCGTCCTCGCCCGCGCCACCGCCGGACCGGCACAGCTCGCCGCCCGCAACGCCAACTACGTCGGCGGCGACATCGCCTCCGGCGCGGTCTCCGGACTCCAGATCCTGCTCCGGCCCAAGCTCACCCTGTTCCCGTACCACACCCCGCACCCGGCCGTCTTCATCTGCTCCTCGGCCACCCCGCCCGGCCCCGGAGTGCACGGCATGTCCGGACACAACGCGGCCAAGGCCGTCTGGAGGAGGCTGCGCCAGACATGACCGCCACCCCCGCCCTCAGGCTCGTGCGCGGCGACATCACCCGGCAGCACGCCGACGCCCTCGTCAACGCCGCCAACTCCTCCCTGCTCGGCGGAGGCGGCGTCGACGGCGCCATCCACCGCCGCGGCGGCCCCGCCATCCTGGAGGAGTGCCGCGCGCTGCGGGCCTCCAGGTACGGCAGAGGCCTGCCCACCGGGCAGGCCGTCGCCACCACCGCGGGCGCGCTGGACGCCCGCTGGGTGATCCACACCGTCGGTCCGGTGTACCAGGGCCCGGGCAGCGACCCGGCACCCCTGGCCTCCTGCTACCGCGAGTCCCTGCGGGTCGCCGACGAACTGGGGGCCCGCACGGTCGCCTTCCCGGCGATCTCCACCGGCGTCTACCGCTGGCCGCTCGACGACGCCGCACGCGTTGCCGTCCAGAGTGTGCGGCAGACGCGGACCGCCGTCGAAGAGGTCACGTTCGTCCTCTTCGACGACCCGGCCTACCAGGCGTTCGCCGCGCAACTCGCCTGAGAGCGGGCACCGCGCCGCGCACGGCCACCGGCCCGCCCCGGCGG
>NZ_JBHJUW010000149.1:0-20370 GCF_042268205.1 Streptomyces sp. NPDC056160 | reverse complement strand
CCACTCCCCACAACTCACAAACCCCGCCTGTGGGGGGCGTGGTTTTGTCTTAAACCCGCCCCCCCCCCCCCCCCCCCCCCCCCCCCCCCCCGCCGACGCCCTCGGCCGAGGAGCCCCAGCCCGCCCCGGCGGAGCGGAACAGCGGTGCCCACGCCCCACGGCCCGCGAGCCAAGAGGACCACGCCGAGCGGTTCGAGCACTCCGAAGAGCTGGCCGAGGCCCTGTCCGGGCCCCAGGCAAAGGCGATTGCCGAACATCTGGCGCAGGATCCCTCGCTGCTTCCGCTGCTGTGGTCCGGCGCGGTGAACTCGCGCACGATCGCGGCGACGACCACGGGCCTCTACTCCACGCACGGCACCCGCGGGTACTTCGAACTCCACCTTCCTCTGGCCACCGAACACCTGCTCGAGCACGAGATTCCGGCGCTTCAGCGGATGCTGGGCCCAGCCGGATTCCAGCAGCACTTCCGGAGCTATGTCTCGCAGCTCGACATGGTCCTCGACCCCGGGGTCTACGACGTGGTGATCAGGGAGCTCGAGGCCACGGCCAAGCACGCCTGGCGCAAGGTGGTCCACGGCCGGCTGACGGCATGGGACACGGCGAACGCCGAACGGGCGCAGCGCTTCGCCTCGTTCCGCCCGCACATGCCCAACACCTGGCACATGAGCAAAAATGTGCACTTCGCGGACACGGTGGAGAAGACCGGCTTCACCGAACTCGAACTCGGTGTGGTCACAAGACTGGCCGACCGGACGGGTATCCGGGAGAAGGGGGCCCCGACGATCAACAAGCCCCTGCACGCGCACCTGAACGGCGGCAGCGGCGGCGTCGCCTTCTTCTACGCGCTGGCCGACGACGGTCGCGTGGAAACCGTCGTGTACGCGAAGAGCACGGCCCGGGGTGGAGCAACCGGCAACGACTACCGGTGGAACGGCGCGGGCGACCTGATCGCCGGGCCGCCCAAGCTGGAGCACATCGCCAACAACCCTCACCTGCTGCGCTCCGAACAACTCGTGCTCCAGGTACGGCAGAACACCCTTGAGCAGCCGGGGGCGTCCGCGTCATGGGCACGCCTCCTCCCCCCTGCGACGACCGTCGAGACGACGGTCGTGGACCGGGCGCACCGGCTCGCCGCCGCCACCACCGAGTACCGGACGGCGCTCGACGCCCTGGCCGCCTCGGGCTCTTCCGCCCGGCCCGCCAAGGCCCTGCGCGCGCCGGCGACCGCGCTCGTGTCCGCCGTCCGGACGCTGCGCGATCTCGGCGCCGACGTCACCGCTGCCCGCGCCAAGGGCGCGTCCGGTGTCCCGGCGGCGGTTCGGTCCCTGCACGAGGGACTGCACCCGGCGGGGACGGGGTCCGACGGTGACCGGGCACCGGACGGCTCCGAGGCGACACTGCACATGGGCACCTTGATGACGGCCTGGGAGGCGGGCCAGGAACCTGCCGCGAGGGCGGTGGCCACGGCGCTGCGGGCTCCCGCGGAGACCGGGACCCCTGCCCCGGACCGTGAATCGGTGCGCACCGGCCTGCCCGGCGCGGGCCGCGAGGGGCCCGAACCCGGCGCCGAGATCCGTGCGGCGGTCAGGACGTACGGGCTTCAGGACCTGCCGCGTGAACTGGTCGCCACGGCCTACCAAACGTACAGCGGGCTGCGCCCCCAGCCCCTGCGCCTGGACCCGGTCGAGGATCGGCACGACCATGCAGAGCGGGGCGCGGACGTCCGCGCCCTCGTGGAATCGGTGCTGGCAGCACAGCACGACGACGCGGCCATAGCGGGCCTGGACGGCCTCCCCCCGCGTTCCGTGGAGGAGATCGTCGAGGCCGAAGCAGGACGCCTCGTGGCCCGGCGGGAGGGCTACCGGGACACGGTCTCGGCCTCAGACGTGCGCAGCGCGGCCGCGCTGCACGGCGACGCCGCGTTCCGTACGACGCTGACCTCCCTGGTCACCCGGCGGCTCCAGCAGTTCGAGTCGGGACCGCTGGAGGTCGATGCCGACACGCTCGTCGGCCTCTTCAAGGACCTGGCCCCCGGCGAACGCCGGACCCGGGACATCGAGGCGCTGGCGTCGTCCATCGCCACCGCCTACGCCGACACGTACGGCCTGGTACCCGCCGGCGGAGCAGAACGGCCCGCCCTATACGAGGAGTTCGGCCCGGCCGTCCTGCCCCGCAAGGTGAAGGAGCACGAGTACGACCCGGCCACCGTCGCGAACAGCGACAAGGACGCACGCCTCAGCCGGCTGAACCCGCTCTGGCACCGGCTGGAGGACTTCCCGCCGTCCCTGCTGGAGAATGTCGAGGGGCGATGGCTCTACACGGTGGACACCGAGGGTCAGGTGTTCATCGGCTCCGAGGACCTGGAGTCGGTCGCCGGCCACTCCGAGCTGCACCGGCTCTGGGAGGGCATGCGCGACAAGGACCCCGAACTCACCTGGAGCCGCTTCAAGAACTCCCTCGCGGACCTCGGCGTCCCCACCGTCGCGGCCGACTTCGAGCCCGGCACGGGGGTGACCCGCGTCGGCCGGAGCCGCGTGAGCGGTGAGCTGTTGCACAATCCGCTGACCGGACAGTGGGAGATCGACGCCTCCAGCCGCTACATGGGGCGCGAGGTGCGCCCGGGGTACGGCGACGAAGAGATCGGCGCCTGGCTACGCAACGCCGCCGCCAAGATGAGCGCGATCCTAGGCGTCCCGCTCGATGCGGTCGCTCCCGACGAGCCCCGGCTCGGCAAGCACGTGGGCGTGTCCGGCACCGGCACCGCCGAACTGGACGCGCGATTCGGCCCGTTGGCGGAACCGAAGAAGGTGAAGGGGGACGAGAGGGACCTTCACGGGGGCGACGTACGGGCCGTACGGCTCAACCCGCTCTGGCACCGGCTGGAGGACTTCGAACCTGCCTACCTGAAACGCACGAGCGGTGTCTGGCACTTCACCGTCGATGAGGACGGCGAGATCAACCTCGGCAGCGAGAGGCCGCTGAGCATCCTGTCCGACGAGGAGTGGAGCCGGCTCGCCGAAGGCATGATGGCGAAGGACTCGACCCTGACGGAGGATCTACTCAAGGAGGTTCTCACCCTCCAGGGCCACCCGACCGTCGTGGCGGGCTTCCCCGAGGACGGGAGGACGCTGCTCCGCCCGGCCCGCGTCTCCGGGGAACTGTCGTTCAACGCGGAGACCGACCGGTGGGAGGCCACCGACAAGTCGGGCCGTCACATGAGCGAGAAGGTGCGGCCCGGTCTGCGTCCGGACCAGGCACACCAGTGGCTGGCGTCCGTCGCCGACGTCATGACGGAGCGCTTGGGCGTCACCATCTCCCCGGTCCTCTTCAAGACCAGCCGGCCCGCCCCTCCCGCCACCGGACTGGCTTCCATCGACGAGGTGTCGGAGCCCGCCGAGAGCACGACGGACCGGCACGGACTGGGCCGTGCCCCCCGCGCGGACCTCGCCGACCTCCTCCTCGGCGTCGCGGACCAGCCGAACGCCGCCACCGCACCGCCCCACCGCCTCCTGGCCCAGGCCCTGCGCGAGCGGACGGGCGAGCTTTGGGCCCAGCACGGCACGGACGGCACCGTCCTGTCGCTCGACACCCGGCGGCTGGAGCAGAACGCCCTGCGGCAGATCGCGGGCTGGGCGGAAAACACTCTGCGTTCGGACCTGGAGCAGACCGGCACCGAACCCGACGCCGTGATCCGCGAACAGCTCGCCGCCTACGAGGCCTTCCGGTCCGCGCGCGGTCCGCTCACCGGCGACCCCGGGGCGCTGCTCGCCAGGGTCGTCGGTGACCTCGGCGCGGTCCGCGCGCTGATCGACACCGAGGGCAGCCTGCCGGCGCTGCGGCCCCCGGTCGTCCGCACACCGCGCGACCTCGCCTCGGTGGAGCACCTGCTGCACCGGCTCTCCGGTGAGCTGGGCACACGTCTGCGCCTGGACGTACGGCTCCCCGACGGCGTGTGGCACACCCGCTGGACGGATCCCGACGGACGCGTCCACGCCTTCGACCCGCTCGCCGAACGGGCTCCCGGAACGGCGGGGCTTTCCGCGCGGCGGGCGCAGGAAGCGGGTCTGCTCTCGCCCGAACAGCGGACTCTGGTCGACGACCTGGGCCTCGACGACCGGGAACTCGCCGAGATCTACCGGTCCTCCTGGCAGACGGGCCACACCTTCGACGAGGCGGTCCGGCTGGAGACCGCCAGCCGGCACGAGCGGCTGGCCGTCCTTGACCCGCGCCTGCCCGCGCTGCTCCCCCGGGTCCGGGCGGAACTGGCGGCCAGGGGCCTCGGGGAACCGTCGCGGGAGCCCGCCGGCACGACCGGCGAGGGGATCCCCGCGACGGGGACCGGTCCGCGCCATCCGCTGGCGGAGCTGCTCACCGTGGTCCGTACGCAGGTCTCACCGGAGCGGGAGACGCTTCTCCCGCTGGTGGACACCGCGACAGCCCTGCTCTCACCGGCCGCGGTACGGCCGGACTCCGCCGCGGCCGCGCCGGGGAACTGGCCGGCGATCAAGCGGCTGACGGACGAGTCGTCCTTCGTCCGCGGCGAGTTCGACACACGGGCCGAGGTCATCTGGCTGCCCGGCGCCGATCAGGCGATGCGGGAGCAGGTGGCCGGGTACTCGGACCCCCATCACGTCCTCGTGTTCACGCCCGCCGCGCGCCCGGACACCGCCGACGGGTTTGGTGTGCCCGTGGACCAGGTAGCGACGTTCCTGGCCGTTCAGGCCCCGGGCAAGACGCCGGTGCTGATGGCCGCGAACAGCGACGTCCTGGCCGTCCGCCTGGCGCGCCACCTGGGACGGCCGGTGATCGCAAGCCGTTTCGGGGTGACGGCGGACCCGGCCCGGGGCAGCCTGTCCGAGCGCCCCGACCCGGACGGCATCCGGCAGGACACCGGCCCGCGCCTGTACACCCCGGAGGAGGTACGGGGCGATGACCTTCCCCTCGACGCCGGCGTCGGCCAGGAGCTCCGGGTCGAGCCGTGGCAGGCCGCCGACGGCTCCCTGCCGGGCGACGGCGGTCCCACGCCGCGGAGTCTGGTGCTGGGCGACGCCATCGACATCGCGCCGGCGGTGCGGGCCACCGGTGTCCCCCGTTCGCAACTTCCGCACGTGGCACAGGTGGTGCGCCAGCTCCGCGACCTCGTGGAGGAGCAGGGCCTCACGGTCGAGGAGTCCGTGTGGACGCTCCTGCCGCACAGGCTGCTGAGCAACTACCGCTATCTGCTCTCCACCCCGGACGAGTCCTCGCTGCCGGGCTCGGAGCGGCGCGGCGGTCTGGTGGTGCCGCTCGGCCCGGCCGAGGCGCTGATCACCCTAAACCCGACCGCTCCGCGTACGGTGCCCGACCCCGCCGGGTCCTACGACCGCCCGCTGGCGGAGAACACCGGCCCCGACGCGCCGGGCGGGGCGCGGCCGGAGCCGGTGGCACAGCCGCCCCGGCTGGAGTCCATCCCGGAGGGTGGCGAGGGCACCTCCGAAGCGGCGGACGGCACCCCGGCACGGGACAACGCGGAGAGCAGGCCGCAGGAGCGCCTGTTCGGTACCCGGGAGGACTCCTCCCGGCGCTTCCGGGCCAACCAGACCATCAAGGGCACGTACTTCACCGGCGCGCACGCGCAGACCCACGCGGGCAACACCAGCGCCACCCGCCTCGGTGTGTCGGCGACGTACAACGTCGGTCTGCTCCCGATGGGGCCGAACGGCCTCTACGGCGGTCTCCGGCTCTCCGGCACCGCGAACGCGTCGTCGCGTTCCACCACGCACATCGCGGACGCCGAGGGCGGCCACATCGAGGTGAGCGACGCGGAGTCGAGGCTTCTCGCCTTCGAGGCCGAGTGGTCGGTGAAGCTCCGTACCGACCGGACGCAGCAGTGGGCGGACACACCGCCCACCGAGATCCGGACCACCGGCGACGAACGTCTGATGCTGTTCGTACCGGAGCACTATCTGAAGGATCCGGGCTTCCACGTGATGGCCACGGGTGAAGACGTCCTGCGGGACCGGCTTCCCCAGTGGCACTTCGCCTCCGGACTGACCGGGATGCCCACGCTGCTGGACATGGTCGTGAGCGGACTGGACAGCAGGGGCATCGAGCTGCCGCTCGGCTCGACAGGGCGCAACGAGCTGATCCAGAAACTGTGGAACCTCGACGCCCACCTCGACGAGGCCGTCAACAAGCCCAACGGCTACAGCTTCGAGATCAGGGCCGACGGCCGTACCGTGCTCGTCGAGCTGCAGTCGCAGCGCCTACCCGGTGCCGTGCCGGTGGGCGCGACGACGGACAAGGCGCCCGTGGAGAATGTGCGGACCGCCATCGACGGCGGGGGTGGCAGCCACACCCTGTCGCAGACCTCCGGTGTGACCCCGCTGGTCGCCGGCGCGAACCTCGGTCTCACGGACCATGTGACGGCCCTCAGTATCAGCACCGAGGTGGGGTTCAGCGGATCGACCTCCGACACCATCAGCTCCGGCCGGAATGGCCTGTGGGTGCTCGTCCCCCGTTTCGTCGGCTACACGGCGGCGTACGAGGTGGGATTCCAGCACACCGTACGCGTGACCCCGCGCGGCATGGACTCGGTGGAATCCGGTCCCGTGCGGGACCAGGGCCTGGTGCGTATGCCGGAGCCCGAGGCGTTCCGGCACGGATTCCCGGTCGTGGTGGAGGCACTCAAACCAGAGCACGCCGACAGGGCCGTGGAATCACCGGTCTCGGACAGCGGGTCGCCCGTCCACAGCATCCCCTACACCGACGACGCGCTGCGTCGCACCGGCCGCCGCGAGGGCGACTCCCTCGAACGCGCGCTGCCCTCCTACATCAAGGAGGGCAAGGGCATCGGCATGGGTCTGGTTGCACTCGCCCCGGGCACCGTCGAGTCGATCAGGGGCCAGCTCCACGACGAGCTCGTGCACCAGGGGTTCCTGCCGGCCGATTCCGCCACCGCGCTCTCCCAGTCCCACTGGTACTCGGACCACACCGAGCTGGAGAGCCTGCTGGACAACGTCAGGCTGTTCGACAAGCTGGTCTCCGACCGTGGCCTGGAATCGCATTACGACCAGGTCCACCAGAGCGGTCTGAGCTTCACGCTGTTCCGCAGGACCCGCCACTTCACCTCGGACGCGGCACGGGTCACGATCAAAGCCACCAGGTCCGAGGGCGACGCCGACACTTACAGGGGATCGACGGACAACTACGCCGCCGTCAACCTGGCCATGGGCATGGGCACCGCCGGCCAGGGCGTCGGCGGCAGCAGGCGGGCCTCGCTCTCCTTCCGCGTCAGAACGGCGCACGACCTGCTCAGGGGCGGTGCCCTCGGCATCGACCTCTTCCGCCAGGTCGGCGCCTCCCAGGAGGTCAGCTACCTGCACAACCGGCCCGAGCTGCTGGAGTACCGCGGGCTCCTGCATGAGCATGAGCTGTACAGCGACTACACGGTGACCGTGGAGTACGAGCACGGCGGCCTGCGGGGCATGGTGAACCCGGGCGCCCGCAACCCGGCCCCGATCACCCTGCACCGTCAGCAGGCGGTGACCCAGTTGCTGCCCCTCGGGGACGACAGCGACCCGGGCCTGCACCGGTCGGACCACACCTCACCGGATGTGCTCAAGCACGGTGTCGTCTTCTTCCTGGACGCCAGTGGCCTGCACGAGGCGGCGACCGGCATCACCGGCGACCTGACCGGACCGCAGGGCAACGCTGACCAGGAACTGCGGTCGTTCACCAGCACCATCCTGGTGCGCGCCTTCGCCAAGGAGATTTTCAACGGCCAGTACACCAGCGACCAGTTCTTCGACAGCGGGCTGATGCGGGACACCTTCGCCTCGGTCGACATCTCGGGCAACATGGGTGTCTCCCGGTTCGCGGGGGCCACGGACCACCCGTTCGTCCTGGGCGTCATTCACCTGGCCATGGGACAGGTGCGGTCGGCGGACACCCATGGGCGTGGTGTGGCCGTGCCCGCGGTTTCCGTCACCGCCGGCGGTCCGCTGAACACCGGCAGCCATGACCCCGGCTCGCTCCAGGGCGGCCTCGACATCAACCACTCGCGCCAGCACAACACGCGGGAGCAGGGCGGCCGGACCGGAGCGAAGGAATACATCCAGCTCGACTTCAACCGCGCCTACGCGTTCCGTACGACCGCGGACTTCGCCGTGCGCAGCAGACTGGAAAAGCACGGCAAGCTCATGCCGGCCGACCACGTCTCGGCGCAGGAGTCGGTCGGGGACAGAACGATGCTGTTCCTGGTGCCCGAACCGGAGGCGCTCGACCTGTACGGCCAAGGGGAGCTGCCTCTGCCCGACCGGCAGCTCAGTGACGTGCTCCACCGCTGGGGAGCGGAGGAGCTGACGCTGCGCGGGGACACCGTCGCGGCGGTGCTCACCCGGTGGGCCAAGGAAACCCCGCAGCTGCCGGCCGCCCTGTCGGACAGGCCGGGCACGTCCCGGGAGGAACTGGCCGAGCTCCTCGCCGGTCTGCACCGCGACGGTGCGCTCGTCATCCACGACGATGCCGTCCGGGACGCATTCGGCCGGCAGTTCGACCTCAGGTTGTCCGAGGCGCACGATCCCTACGCGGATCTCACCTTCCCCGAGTACCTGACCCGCGAGGACCCCAGCGGCCGCACACTCGGGCACAGCGGTGTGCGCGACTTGGTCCACCACGACGGCCGTACCACCTACGACATCGTCCGCACTCACGTGGACAAGGTCGCTCCGGGCCTGTTCTCCCAGGCTGAGGTGTGGGTCGGGGACGGTCGGCGGATCGGCCGGATGCAGGGCGGCGTGAACACCTTGCAGGCCCTCCTCGCCAAGGGCCGTGACCTCTCCTTCATGGACGACCTGCTGCACCGCGAGGGCTGGAAGCTCTACTTCGTCAGCCCGGAGCGTGGCAGGTGGGGCTGGCTTCTCGCCGGCGTCGTCGAAGTCGAGATGAAGTCCCTCCTGACGTCCGCGCCACGGGTGATCGACTTCATCCCGCGCACCGGTCTGGAGAACTACGGCCACAACTACCGGGAGAACTGGAGCGGCGTCTCGCACGACCGAGGGGCGTCCGCCAACCTGGCACGTCTGGGCGGCGGCGAGAGCCACAGCTCGCACGGTGCCCGGCTCGGCGTCGGCACGGGACTGCACCAGGGCGTGACCCGCGCCGAGACGGCCACCGCCGAACAGACCGTGTACGACTGGACCGGTCACTACCGGGTGGAGGTGGACGAGTCCTTCACCGTGAACGTGCGGCGCCTCGACATGGCCCGCCGACCGCTCAACAACTTCGTGACGGCGCTGCTCCACCACGACGACCCCGTCGGCCCCGAGGGGTCGGGCGAGACCGTGCCCGGCGTCTTGGAACTCCAGATCCCGCGCGGACTGGCGGAGCACAAGCCTTTCTTCGGCCCGCGGCCCGCTCCGGATCTGCGGCCGCTGCCCGAGCTGCCCAACGACGCGTACATCAGCGGCGCCATGGTGGACGACGCGCTGCCCGCGGTACGGGAACTGCTCGTGCGGATGTTCGGAAAGAACGCCGACGGTCTGACCACCCGGACCGCGCTGCCCGTCAGCCAGCTCTTCAGCCGTACCCAGATAGGCAACCACCTGCGGGACGCGGTGGTGGGCAAGCGGGATCTCCTCGACGCGAACCTGTTCGTGCCGGGCGACTCCCGCAGGCGGGCCCGTCTCTGGCTCACCGGCGACCTATTCGACTTCGAGGTCATCGGTCCCGTGCAGAACACGGGTGCGGGCCGCTACAGCAAGCACCAGAGCGGCACCTCGCACAGCTCCTCCCAGGACAAGCCGCGTCTCACGGAGGCGCTGAGCGACTCGGGCGCCGACACGCTGCACGTGGGTGAGAACCGCGTGAACACCATGACGCCCGGGACGGACACCGAGCAGTCCCGCACCACCGGTGCCTCCGGTTCCGCGACGGGCACGGAGAACTACCGCCGTGAGGAACACGTCAAGCAGCAGGGCCCCGTCCTCCTCACCCGGCTGCGCTTCCGCGGACAGTTGCTGGGCGAACGCTTCAACCGCCATCTGTTCCGTTCGGACACCGCGAAAGGCGAGTACCGCAGCCGGACGTTCACCGGTGACGTGTACGCGGAGGTGTTCGAGGGCGAAGTGGCCGAACTCCAGCGCCGGTTCGCCGCCTCCGAGCACCTCGCGGACACCGAGCTCGCCCCCTGGTGGGAGCTGCGGGCCGCCCAGGACTTCGCACCCGAGGACGTCCATGCCCTCGACCTCACCGACCTGATCGTGGACGCGGCCCGGCTGCCGCACGCGACCCCGCCTCGTATGCACGAACTGATCGCGGACTCCGTACGGCAGGCCGAGGGGGGAGTGCCCCGGCACATGCTCCTCTCCTTCGACCAGGAAGCGCTGCACAGGCGCGCGCTGGCCGAGACCTACCGCTGGGCCGTCCAGACGCTCACCCCGCTGGTCGGGGAGGCCCGGTCCACCGACCCGACCTTCGAGGAACCGCGGTTCCTCGGCCGCTACCGGAACTACCTGGCGGCCGACCCCTCCGGGCTGGCGCCACGGGCCGGCGAGTCGTTCGAGGAGACCGTCACCGACGTCATCCGTCGGGTCAACGAGGCGCGCGAGCAGATCAGCGGCGACGCACGGCTCGGTCCGGTGGAACTGCCCGCTCTCCTGGGCGCGGTGGCCCTGGACCATCACCAGTTGCTCCGGGGCGTCGCACAGGAACTGGGCACGCACCTGAGGGCCGATCTCACCCTCGCAGGCAGCACCCGCCAGGTGTCCCGCTGGGTGGAGCCCTCCGGACGGATCCACGTCTTCGACCCTCTCACCCCCGCGACCGCCGGCCCCGACGGACTGACCTCCGCGCAGGCCGAGAACGCGGGCCTGGTGACTCCCCAGGAGCGCGCGGCGGCGGACCTCCTGGGCCTCGACGACCAGGAGTGGGGCGCGCTCTACGGCACCGCGACCAGGACCGGGGCGAACTTCGCCGAGCTCCTGCGCGAGGAGGTCGACAGCCGTCGTGCCACGCTCGCCTCCGTCGATCCGACGCTCCTGGACGCCCTGGACCGTACGCCGGACGAAGTGCGCCCCGAGGACAGCGGGGAGGCCCTCGAAACCCTCCGGGACCTGGCCCGCGGCCTGCCCTTCTCACGGTCGGGACGGGACGAGGCGGCGCAGTTCGTACTGGACCGGTTGCTGCCGGAACAGACCGTGGCCGGTGACGACGCACAGACGCACGACGCCGTACCGGCCCAGGAAGCCGACACGGCCCCTCCCGCACAGGAGACCCTCAGCCTCGCGGACCGTACGGCCATGGCGTTGCTGGCCGGCCCACCTCACGCCTCCGACCCAGCCCCCGCGGACGGCGACTCGTTCGCCGTGGCCGATGGAACGGCGACACCGCGGCCGACCACGCCTCACCAGGTTCCGGTGGAACCGACCGCGTACTCGTCCGACAGCCCGGCGGACCGGACACCGCCGACACGACTCGCCGAGCGCTCCTCTGCTGATGGTGTGGAAACAGGTGACAGCGACGTAGCGGCCGATGGCACAGGTCCCGACGACATGGCGCGGGCCTCGGCTGTCTTCGATGTCCTCACCCGGTCGAACACGGAAGCGGCTGTCGCGCCGCCTCGTGACCACACGCGTGCCCTTGATTCCGGCGCCGACTACCCCCTGAGCTCAGTGCCTTCCTGGGAGAGGCAGTCCGCTGCCTTCGGCGGGCACGTGGCAACGGCACAGCCCTACGCCCAGTCGATCAGCAGTCACGGCAGATCCCAGCCCGGCCTCGACTACCGCACGGACCGGCACGGCCGTATGCAGACACCCGTCACCGGGCTGATCACCGCCGAGTTCACCACCTACACCGGAACCGTCCCGGCTGAGGCACCCCCCGGCATCCGCGGCGCCAGCGCACCCTGGAACCACACGGGCCAGACCCCGTTCTTCGTGGCAGCCGACCTCGGCCCCCACGGCGTCACCATGAGCACCCCCCAGGGCCTGCGCGCCTACACCGCCGAACAGTTCGCCGACCACCTCGCCGCGGACACGGCCCTCGCCACACACCCGGCCGGGCCGATCGTCCTGCTCATCCCCCACGCCGCCGCCAACGGCATGTACCTGCCCCGCATCATCGCCGCCCGCACCGGACGCACCGTCTGGGCACCCGACGGCGCACTCGCACTCATCCCCCAGGCCACCCAAGGACTCCACCCCGACGGCCGGGGCATGAACACCTGGATCGTCGTCAGTCGGCCCGACCTCAACACACCCCCCAGCCGCTGGCTCGGAAGCACCCCCGACATCCTCGCCGACAACCCCGACGGCGAACCCCACCACCAACTCCCCACCCTCGACGGCCACGTCCAGGCCTCCGAACTGGCCAGCTACACCCTCGTCGACGAAAACGGCACCCACCTCGGCCGAGCCGGCTTCTCACCCTCCGACTTCCTCGTACGACTGCCGGGCTTCATGAAACTGAACGAGCAGACGACATACGGCATCGGTAAGACACGCCGGGACAGCAGCAGCGGAATGATCATGATGGACGCCACAGACAACGTGGAGTTCCGCCTCTCCTGGAAGGACGGCAGGCAGGGAACAGACCCCTACATCGAAACGAGGCACGGGACGAATCAATACGTCGAGGCCTACGACGTACGCGGCAACCGCCACCGACTGACCGGTGCCGGACTCGGCCAGATGCTGAAACGACGCCCCAGCCTCCAGTTCAACCGCAACCGCGAAATCGTCCTCGTCATCTGCAATGCCGGAACTCCCGACCCCGACGGCGTGATCATCGGCCAGCAGGTCGCCGACACCACCGGACGCACCGTCCACGCACCCGCAGGCATCACCAGCACCGACCTGGCCCTGGTGGAAGTCGGCGACTGGCACACCTTCCACCCCCGCACCGAAACCCAGCCCCAGCGCGAGCTGCCACCATCACCCCGACCCCCACGCCCCCTGCCACAACCACCCCGCAGCCTTCCCCTACCACCACAAGCTCGTCCCCGACCCCCCGCCGACGTACCCGGCGCCGGCCACCCCGTGAACTCGGCGCCTTCCCGGGACTGGCGCATGCCCGGGACCAGCAGCGGTCACGGCATCTCCACGAGCCAGCCCGCCGCTTTCGGCGGCCACGTGGTGGCTGCCGCGCAGCCCTACACCCAGTCGATCAGCAGCCACGGCGGAACCCAGCCCGGCCTCGATTACCGCACGGACCGGCACGGCCGTATGCAGGCACCCCTCACCGGACTGATCACCGCCGAGTTCGCCACATACGCCGGAACCGTCCCGGCTGAGGCACCCCCCGGCATCCGCGGCATCGGCGCACCCTGGAACCACACGGGCCAGACCCCGTTCTTCGTGGCAGCCGACCTCGGCCCCCTCGGCGTCACCATGAGCACCCCCCAGGGCCTGCGCGCCTACACCGCCGAACAGTTCGCCGACCACCTCGCCGCGGACACGGCCCTCGCCACACACCCGGCCGGGCCGATCGTCCTGCTCATCCCCCACGCCGCCGCCAACGGCATGTACCTGCCCCGCATCATCGCCGCCCGCACCGGACGCACCGTCTGGGCACCCGACGGCGCACTCGCACTCATCCCCCAGGCCACCCAAGGACTCCACCCCGACGGCCGGGGCATGAACACCTGGATCGTCGTCAGTCGGCCCGACCTCAACACACCCCCCAGCCGCTGGCTCGGAAGCACCCCCGACATCCTCGCCGACAACCCCGACGGCGAACCCCACCACCAACTCCCCACCCTCGACGGCCACGTCCAGGCCTCCGAACTGGCCAGCTACACCCTCGTCGACGAGAACGGCACCCACCTCGGCCGAGCCGGCTTCTCACCCTCCGGTTTGCTCAAGCGGATACCCGGCTTCAGAAACCTGGACAAAAAAACGGAATACCGCACCGCCGTTTACCGCCGGGACAGCAGCGGAAAAATTGTTCTGCGCATAACAGACGACGCGCCGCAGTCATTCCCCTGGAAGAAAAACGAGAATAAAGGCACCCCTTACTACGTCGAAAAGGACGGGACCGGCGCATACGTCGAGAGCTACGACAAAAACGGCAACCTCCACCGACTGGCCGGTGAAGGACTCGGTCATATGTTGAAACGGCGGCCCAGCCTTCAGTTCAACCGTAACCGGGAAATCGTCCTCGTCATCTGCAAGAGCGGATCTCCCGGCCCTGACGGCGTGATCATCGGCCAGCAGGTCGCCGACATCACCGGACGCACCGTCTACGCGCCCTCGGGAGTAGTCGGCGCCGATCTGGCTCTGACGGAACCCGGCGGCTGGCAGACCTTCCGCCCCCGCACCGGGCCCCGACCCCAGACCCACCGCCCTCTCCCACAACCACCCCCGCGCCCGCTGCCACAACCACAGCGCAGCCTCCCCCAGCCACCACAAGCCCGCCCCCGACCCCCCGCCTACGGACCCGGCACCGGCTACCCCGTGAACTCAGCACCTTCCCGGAACTGGCACATGCCCGCCGTCGGCAACGACGGTCCCAGCGCCTCCGCTGGACAGCTCGACGTCTTCGGCGGCCACATGGCGACAGCACAGCCTTACACCCAGCCGATCGGTGACCACGAAGGAAACGACGCCGGCCTCGACTACCGCACAGACCGGAACGGTGAGACGCAGGAACCCGTCACCGGACTGATCACCTCCGGGTTCGTCACTCTCCGCGGAGCCGTCCCGCCCTTGGCGCCTCCCGGGATCCCTAGCGTCGACGCACCCTGGGTGCGCCCGGGCCAGACCCCGTTCTTCATAGCCGCCAGACTCAGCCCCCGCGGCGGCGTCCGGACCGCCACCCCTCACGGCCGGCTCATCTACAGCCCCGAGGAGTTCGCCGACCACCTCGCCGCGGACACGACCCTCGCCGCGCACCCCGCCGGGCCGATCGTCCTGCTCATCCCCCACGCCGCCGCCAACGGCATGTACCTGCCCCGCATCATCGCCGCCCGCACCGGACGCGCCGTATGGGCACCCGACGGCGGCCTCGCACTCGTCCCCCAGGCCACCCAAGGAGTCCAGCCCGACGGCCGGGGCCTGAACACCTTGATCGTCCTCCGCCGGCCCAACGCCGACATACCCTTGAGTCGCTGGCTCGAAAGCACCCCCGACATCCTCGCCGACAACCCCCACGGCGAACCCCACTACCGGATCCGCACACTCGACGGACACGTAGAAGCCCCCGAAATCGCCAGCTACACCATCGTCGACGAGAACGGAATCCACCTCGGCCGAGCCATTTTCTCACCCTCTGAATTGATCAAACGAATATCCGGCTTTCCTGATCTGGACAAACAAACAGGGTACTTCACCGCCGAGAAATTCCAGGAGAGCGACGGAAGCACCTCATTGATCCAGACAGGCGACGTGGAGAATCCTCATCCCTGGAAGGTAGACGGGAACGGAGCCCGCCCCTACTACGCCAACCTGCACGGGGCGAACACACATGTCATTGTCAGCGACCGCCACGGCATCCCCCACAACGCAACCGGTGACGGACTCGGCCACCTGCTGAAACGGCGGCCCAGCCTGCAACTGGACCGCAACCGGGAAATCGTCCTCGTCATCTGCAATTCCGGAACTCCCGGCCCCGACGGCGTGATCATCGGCCAGCAGGTCGCCGACGTCACCGGACGCACCGTCCACGCCCCGGTAGGAAAGATCGGCGCCGATCTGACCATGTTGGAAGCCGGCGGCTGGCGCACCTTCCATCCCCGCACCGCAGCCCAACCCCAGCGCCGGCTGCCACAACCACCCCGCTCTCTCCCCCAACCACCACAAGCCCGCCCCCGACCTCACACCGACGCACCCGGCACCCCTGCGAACTCAGCACCCGCCCGGGACTGGCGCATGCCCGGGACACGGCCGACCCTGGCGTCCGGCCCGAGCCCGAGTCTCACCGAAGCGTCGCGGCCGTCCGAGGCGGCTCTGGACGCAGCGGTCCTCAGCCAGTGGGTGGTCGGCCGCGACTCAGTGACCGTCGGTGTGGACTACCGCCATCACGGCGACGGCCGGTTGGCCGACCGGATGGGCTCGCCGATCACAGAGGAGTTCCTTCTCTACGACTCCCCGCGGCTGCCGTACGAGGTGCCTGCGGAAGTCACCTGGGGCCGCCCGGCTCCCTGGGGTACGGACATGCCGGTCATGGTGATCGCCGATCGCTCCGCGTCCGGCGTGAAGGTGACCTCACGCGGAGTACAGCGGGATCTCTCCTTCGTGAAGTTCGCCGAGCACGTGCGCAAGGTCATCGAGTTCGGGGCCTTCCCCACGGAAGCTCCGATCGTTCTCGTCATGCCCTACGCCGCGGCCGGGCGGATGGAACTGCCTCGCACCCTGGCAGCTGTCACCGGCAGGGATGTGTGGGCCGGCGACGGTCCCATGGCACTCGTGAGCCAAGAAGGTGACCATCGTGCGCCCAGGACATGGATCGTGCAGCACGCACCCACCGGTGTCGCCGTCAGCCGCTGGATCGTCAGTCGGCCAGGCGCTCTGAGCCCGTTCGCCGAACGGCCCGAGCGCATCCGCCTGACCGCCATCACCGGAGAATCCTTCCCGGCTTCGCAGATCTTGACCCACGTGCTCGTCAACGAGAGCGGGGAGCCCATCGGCCAAGCTGTCGAGACTCACAGGAGTTGGCTTCAGACCGGGTCGGAATCGCGCGAACTGACCACCGCGAGGAGCTGCCAAACAGGCACCACAGACACCTCCGAACAGGGCAACCCCGCGCTGGTAGCCGGCCCCGACGTACCGTCCCGTCCTCTTCCCTGGGTCCAGGCGGGTGAGCAATTCACTCCGTACTTTTTCACGGCCCACGGCGCCAAGGACGAGATCGACATGGTCATACACCCCGGTCAGGTCCTGCGCATGCCGCCCGAGCAAGTGGCTCGTGTGCTCGCCGAGGTTCCCCTGGTCACGGGACGGCCGTACGCCTCCATCGTCCTGATCGTGTGCTACAGCGGCTACGGTGGAAACGATCCGTACAGCAGTCCCGCCCAGCAGGTGGCCAACATCACCGGCCGTACGGTGCACGCACCGTGGACGGCTGTGACCAACGCCCTGACCCTGGTCGAGGGCGTGGCCGGCCAGGATGGCCAGTGGTTCACGTATCACCCCCGGCAAGCAGCCCCCCGCCCCTGGATCGGCCACCCCCGGCAGCCGCTCCCTCCGCAAGGGTCCGTCGCCGCGCCTTCCCGGGGCTACGTCCGGTCCGGTACCGGTCACTCCGGCGGCTGGGCTGCAAGCGCCTCGCACTCCGGGCCTTCCGCGTTCTCCGGACATGCTCCGACCGCGGCGGTCAACAGCCAGTGGATCCGTGGTCATGGTTCGGCGATCGTCGGACTGGACTATCGTCACGACCCCCAAGGACGTCTGGTCCCCTGGGCGCGCCCGCCGCTCACGACGGACGTCATCACCTGGACAGAAGAGCGGCTGGACCCCGTACTTCCGTCCGACCCGTACGGCGTGGAACCGGCGCCATGGGGCGATGAGGTTCCACCGATCATCGTCGCTGCCGACCGCCGGCTGCACACCGTGGCGGTGGCCTCTCCCGGAGGGCCGCGGGAACTGTCCTTCGAGGGATTCGCGCAGCACGTGCAGAACGCCGTCTCCGCACATGCCTTCCCCGAAGACGCACCCATCGTCCTCGTCATGCCGTACGCGGCGGACGGGCGTATGGAACTGCCACGTATGCTGGCGGACATCACCGGTAGGGAGGTCTGGGCCAGCGACGGGCCCATCACGTTCCGGCCGGAGGGAGGCCAGCGCACCTGGATCGTCCTGCACGCGGCCGAGGGCGTCACCGTCAGCCGCTGGATCCTCAGTCGGCCAGGTGCCCTCAGTGCCTCGACCGAGCAGCCGGAGCGCCTCCACCTGGCCGCCATCGACGGCACCAGGTTCCGGCTCTCGGACGTCGTGACCCGCCCCGTCATCAATCTCCAGGGTGAACCCATAGGAGAATTCCTGGACAGTCCGCGCGAATGGCCCTGGAAGGAGCCGGTAACCCGCTGGGCGAGCCAGGAAAGGACCTATCGGGCAGGCGAAGCGTACCGGCTCCCGAATGGAGATTTCCGGGTCAGGCCCCGTGAGGACTCCCCCACGTGGGAGCTGCCGTGGGTCCGCGAAAGGTCCACGCCCTACTTCCTCTTCGCCCACGGTGACAGGGACATCGCCCAGTTCTCCTACCGTGGGGGCCAGGACCTGATGGTGAACGGCCCGGTGTTCAGCCAGGCGCTCGCCCAGGTACCGCTGATCACCAGGCGACCGGACGCGTCGATCGTCCTTGTCATGTGCGAGACCGCTCTCGGCCCCGAGGGCAACCCGTACACCGGTCTTGCGCAGCACGTCGCCAACATCACCCAGCGCACCGTGCACGCTCCCATAGGACAGGTGGGAGCCGCGGTGAACGTCGTATCGGGACCGATCGACGCACCGGCAGGCCTCTGGCTCACCTTCCGCCCCCGGCCGGACCTCTCCTGGTCCGCGAGCGGGCACCCCCAGTGACCATAACCTCACGATGAACGACGACAACCAAGAAAGTGATACGCCGATGAGCAGCACGACGCCCAGCCCCCAGGATGAAGCGAACCCGCTTTCCAACATCCCCGAAGAACTCCGCGAAGCCGCGAAGGCCGCACCCGACCACTGGCTCGGCATGGTCGACCCCGGCTGGCGCGGTGAGGGCGCGCCCCCACGCTGGACCGTGGCGGGCGAGTACCGCTCCAGCCCCGAGGGCGAAGTGGTGGAATGGCGGGACAACGAGGAGTACCGGCCCTCGCCCCTGGCGCTCGGCTGGCCCAAACCGACCGATCCCGTGGACGAAGCCGTGCAGCTGGCGGCCACCGGCTGGGGCCCTCCGGAGGAGGTGCCCCAGCGGCTGGCAGGAACGATCGTGGGCATATGGCTGGCAGCCGACGGGACTCCGCTGCGCACCCGGACACCGGACGGCACAGCAATTGTCCCTGTCTTCACCTCCGGCGACCAGTTGCAGGCCGCGAGCCAGTTCGCCACCAGCACCATCGCGGTGCAGGAACTGGCCGATCTGCTGACCGCGGACGAGCAGTTCTACCTCAACCCGCTCGGTGCCATCGCCATGGTCGTCGCTCCCGAAGCCGTCCTCGCGGCGGCAACCGACAGCGTGGAGGGTGGCAGCGAGGAGGCGGCAACGACGATGCCAAGCACCTCCGCCGAGGGATCCCCTATTACGGCGTAATAGGAACCCCGGGGGCCCAGCGCTCACCAAAAATCAGATACGTATGTGAAGTACCAACACGTTAGCCTCGATCTTGCGTGACGGTCCGCCGATGAAGTCGGTGGACCGTTTTCGTTCTGAGGGGTGAAGTTGGGGAGGCTGCGGGCCCGAGTGTCGTCTCGGGTGGACGCCGGGTTCCACTGCTCCGGCTGGAGGATTTCTCTCGCAGAGACGGATGGATCCGCTGGTCAGCCGGGGTTCGGCAGGAGCGCGAGCCGTTCGAGGGCGTCGGTGATGTGGCTGGTGAAGGGCCAGTGCTTCGCGAGGCGGAGGATCCGCCGGCGGCCGGTGGTCGCCAGATGTCCCGCGGTGGCGAACAGGCGGAGTCGCAGGCGTCGGGGTTCCCAGAGTCTCGCCTTGCCGGTCAGAGCGAGCATCGGCATCCAGGCCAGCAGGTCGAGAGCGATCTGCACGGTCTCCAGCCAGATCCGGTTCTGGGCGGTGCGGTGCAGAGGGAGATTCCGCAGGCCGGTGGCCCGGGCGGCCCGGATCCGGTCCTCCGCGCGTGCCCGCAGCCGGTGGCGGAGTTCGAGCTCGGCGATCGGCCGGCCGGCGGTGTTGGTGGCGAAGCAGGTCAGCCGCATGCCGTCGGCGTCGGTGAAGCGCAACTGTGCACCGGGGTGCGGCCGTTCCTTCCTGACGATCAGCCGCATGCCCTTGGGCCAGCCGTGAAGGAGGACGTCGCCGGTGAGTTCGGCGACCCAGGCGCCGTCTCGGATCTCGCCGTCCGCCTCGACGGCCGCCGTCCAGGCCGAGGCCGGAATGCGCAGGACATGCTGGTGGATCGCATCGGTGATCACCATGCCGACCGAGTAGGACAGCCATCTCCCACGTTGGGCAAGCCAGGTCACGAAGTCGTGAGTGCCGCCCGCGGAGTCGGTGCGGACCAAGGTCCGGCGCCCGCGCCGGTACTTCTTCGGCAGCTGGACCAGGGCCAGCTGGGCGGCGGTGATGTGGTCGGATGCGGTGTTGTCGGGTAGCCCCGGCGCATTACTGCGCCGGGGCCCCCTCAGAACCGTGCTTGCCCGCTTTCCAGGGTCTTCAAAGTTGAGCGGTGCGGAGGTGTCCGCGGGCTCGGCGGGTGGTGACGCAGCGTGTGCGTAGGCGCTGGTTCGTAGCGTTGCGGAA
>NZ_JBHJUW010000148.1:0-20936 GCF_042268205.1 Streptomyces sp. NPDC056160 | reverse complement strand
GCCCACGGCCGGGCGGCCGTGGGCGCGCGGTGGAGGGGCGGGCTCAGGTGGCCAGGGCCTGTTCCGCCTGTTCCGGTTCCCCGCTCTCGCGGGGCTCGGTGAGGCGGACCTCCGGGACCGGCCGGTGGGCGGGGTCGCGGACCTCGCCGACGAGGAGTTCCAGGACGTCCTCCAGCGCCACCACGCCGAGGACCCTGCCGGAGGCGTCCGCGACCTGGGCCAGGTGGGTGGCCGCACGGCGCATCACCGTCAGGGCGTCGTCCAGCGGCAGCTCGGACCTGAGCGTGGCCATCGGGCGCCATATCCGCTGCGGCACGGCCCGGTCGGAGTCCTCCAGGTCGAGAACGTCCTTGACGTGCAGGTACCCCATGACGGCGCCGTTCTCCGCGGCGACCGGGAAGCGGGAGTACCCGGTGCGGGCGGTGAGCGCGACGATCTCGCCGGGGGTGACCGACGGGCTGACGGTGACCAGCGCGTCGCGGCGCAGCAGCACGTCGAGGACGGGCCGGGAGCCCAGCTCCAGCGCGTCCTCCAGGCGCTCCTGCTCCTCGGGGTCGAGGAGTCCGGCCTGCCCGGAGTCCTCCACGAGCCGGTTGAGCTGCTCGCTGGTGAAGACGGCCTCGACCTCGTCCTTGGGTTCGACGCGGAAGAGCCGCAGGATGCCCTGGGCACAGGCGCCGAGCGCGACGGTGACGGGCTTGCAGACGCGGGCGAAGGCGACCAGGCCGGGGGCGAGCCACAGCGCGGCCTTCTCCGGCGCGGCCATCGCGAGGTTCTTCGGCACCATCTCGCCGATGACGAGGTGGAAGAAGACCACGGCCGCCAGCGCGATGACGTAGCCCAGCGGGTGCACCATGCCGTCGGGCAGGTGCATCCGGGCGAAGACCGGTTCCAGCAGCCGCGCCACCGTCGGTTCGGCGACGGCGCCCAGGGTCAGCGAGCAGACGGTGATGCCGAACTGGGCGGCGGCCATCATCTGCGGCAGCCGCTCCAGGCCGTGCAGGACCTGGCGGGCGCGGGCGGTGCCGAGCGGTTCGATCTGGCTGCGGCGGACGGAGACGAGCGCGAACTCGGCGCCGACGAAGAAGCCGTTGACGAGCACGAGCAGCGCGGCGAGGACCAGTTGGAGCACGCTCATCGGGCGGCCTCCGTCAGGGCCTCGGCGGTGGGGCTCGAGGTGGCCGTGCGCACGAGGCGGACCCGTTCGGCGCGGTAGTGGCCGACCTGGCGCACGGACAGCCGCCAGCCCGGCAGTTCGGCCTTGTCGCCAGGGGCCGGGATGCGGCCCAGCAGGTCGGCGACGAGTCCGGCGACGGTCTCGTACGGGCCTTCGGGCACGTCCAGGCCGATGCGCCGGAGCAGGTCGACCCGGCAGCCGCCGTCGGCGTCCCAGGCGGGCCGGCCGTCCTCCGGCGGGGCGGGGGCGAGTTCGGGCACGTCCTTGGCGTCGTGCTCGTCGCGGACCTCGCCGACGAGTTCCTCGACGATGTCCTCCAGGGTCACGACGCCCGCCGTGCCGCCGTACTCGTCGACGACGACCGCGATGGGCTGCTCACTGCGCAGCTGCGCGAGCAGCGGCTGCACGGGCAGGGTCTCGGGGACCAGCAGCGCGGGCCGGGCGATGCGGCCGACGGGGGTGCGCAGCCGTTCGTGCGCGGGGACCGCGAGGGCGTCCTTGAGATGGGCCATGCCCACCACCTCGTCGATCTTCTCCTGGTAGACGGGGAAGCGGGACAGGCCGGTGGCCCGGGTGAGGTTGACCACGTCCTCGGCGGTCGCGGAGAACTGCAGGGCGCTGACCTTCACGCGCGGTGTCATGACGTGCTGCGCGGTCAGGTCGCCCAGGGAGAGGGTGCGGACGAACAGGTCGGCCGTGTCCTGTTCCAGGGCGCCGGCCTGGGCGGAGTGCCGGGCCAGCGAGACCAGCTCGCCCGGGGTGCGGGCGGAGGCCAGCTCGTCGGCGGGCTCGACGCCCAGCGCCCGTACCAGACGGTTGGCCACCGTGTTCAGGGCGGCGATCACCGGGCGGAACAGGCGCGAGAAGTGGTGCTGCGGGCCGGCGACGAAGCGAGCGACCTGCAGCGGCCGGGAGACCGCCCAGTTCTTGGGCACCAGCTCGCCGATCACCATCTGCAGGGCGGAGGCGAGCAGCATGCCGACCACCACGGCGACGCCGGAGACGGCGCCCTCGGGCAGGCCGGTCGCGGCGAGGGGGCCGTGCAGCAGCTCGGCCAGCGCCGGTTCGGCGAGCATGCCGACGACGAGGGAGGTGATGGTGATGCCGAGCTGGGTGCCGGAGAGCTGGAAGGACAGCTCGCCCAGCGACTCGACGACCGTACGGGCCCGTCGGTCGCCGTCGGCGGCGGCCTTCTCGGCGTCGGGGCGCTCGACGGTCACCAGGCCGAACTCGGCCGCGACGAAGAAGCCGTTGGCGAGAATCAGCACGAAAGCCGCTCCGAGGAGCAGCAGGGGGATGGTCATGATGATGCCGCCGCCTGAGTGTGCGCGCGGACCGCTTGCTCGCGGTGCGCGCTATGTCGGCAGGGGGCGGCGCAGGTACTGCAGGACGATCCGTCCATCGCCGGAGGGAGTCACTCCTCGGGTAGCAGGAACCCCTGGCACCGGTCGGGGCTCAGGGGCGGAGACGCAGCGAAACGTCTCCGCCACCAGATTAATCAAGACCGGGCCGACTGCGTCAGGGCGGAGGCCCCCGAGTCGGCCCGGAGGGTCACCCCGAGACGGATCCGGGGCCCGTCCCCCGGGCCTGCTCCGGGTCGTGGACGGCGCGGGCGTCGACGAGCGCGCGCAGGGTGCGGGCGTCGGCGATGGCGCGCTGCCTGGCGATACCGGGCTGGATGCCCAGGGTGGGCAGGCTGGTGCCGTCGCTCAGGTTGAGGAAGACCCAGGGGTCGCCGGGGCGCAGATTCACCTGGATGACCTCCGCCCACTCCAGGTGCCGCTTGGAGGTGATGTTCACCACGGTGATGCCGGAGTCGTCGGCGACCACCTTGGGCCGGGCCAGCAGCGCCAGCACGCCGAAGAGGAGGGCGCCGGTGAAGACGAAACTGATGCGCTCGCCTGGGGTGAGTTGCTCCAGGAGCACCGCCACCGCCGCGATCACGACGAAGATCGCGACCCCGGCCGTGAGCAGCACCGCGCGGGTGTGCCCGGGCCGGAAGGTGACGGGGAGGGCGGGAGGGAGGTCGGACATCGGTCGGTCGTCCTCAGAGGCGGCAGGCGTGGATGGCCGTGGTCAGGATGGCGCGGGCGCCGATGGCGTACAGGTCGTCCATGATCCGCTGGGCGTCCTTGGCGGGGACCATGGCGCGGACGGCGACCCAGCCCTCGTTGTGCAGCGGGGAGACGGTCGGGGACTCCAGGCCCGGGGTCAGCGCGACGGCCTTCTCCAGCTGCTCGACCCGGCAGTCGTAGTCCATCATCACGTACGTCCGGGCCACCAGGACGCCCTGGAGGCGGCGCAGGAACTGCTGCACCTTGGGTTCCTCGGCGTCCGCGCCGGTGCGGCGGACGACGATCGCCTCGGACTTCATGATCGGCTCGCCGAAGACCTCCAGACCCGCGTTGCGCAGGCTGGTGCCGGTCTCCACGACGTCGGCGATGACCTCGGCGACGCCCAGCTCGATCGCGGTCTCCACCGCGCCGTCGAGGTGGACGACGGAGGCGTCGACGCCGCTGTCGGCGAGGTGCTTGGCGACGATGCCCTCGTAGGAGGTGGCGACCGTCTTGCCGTTCAGGTCGCCGACGCCGTGCGCGGTGCCGGGCTTGGAGGCGAAGCGGAAGGTGGAGCGGGCGAAGCCGAGCGGGAGGATCTCCTCCGCGTTGGCTCCGGAGTCCACGAGCAGGTCGCGGCCGGTGATGCCGATGTCGAGGCGGCCGGAGGAGACGTAGATCGCGATGTCGCGGGGGCGGAGGTAGAAGAACTCGACCTCGTTGGCCGGGTCGACGATCCGCAGTTCCTTGGACTCGCGCCGCTGCTGGTAGCCGGCCTCATGCAGCATGTCCGCCGCAGGGCCGGAGAGTGAACCCTTGTTGGGGACGGCGATGCGCAGCATGAGGTCGGCTTCCTTCGCGTGAGGGGGTGTGTACGGCTCTTGGAGCGGGCGGATCACAGGTGGGCGTAGACGTCGTCCAGCGAGATGCCGCGGGCGACCATCATCACCTGAACGTGGTACAGCAGCTGCGAGATCTCCTCGGCGGCCGCCTCCTTGCCCTCGTGCTCGGCGGCCATCCAGACCTCGGCGGCCTCCTCGACGACCTTCTTGCCGATGGCATGGACACCCTTGCCGACCAGTTCGGCGGTGCGGGAGGTGGCGGGGTCGCCGTTGGCGGCCTTCTGCTGGAGCTCGGTGAACAGCTCCTCGAACGTCTTCTTGGACATGGTGCTGCTAACCCTACGCGCTCCGGGTCGCTGGTCACCGCCAGGGTTCGGATACTGAACGCAGCGTGGCCGCGGTCGCCACCGCTGCGGTGACCGCCTCGTGGCCCTTGTCCTCCCTGGAGCCCTCCAGGCCGGCCCGGTCCAGGGCCTGCTGCTCGTCGTCACAGGTCAGTACGCCGAAGCCGACGGGGACCCCGGTGTCCACGGAGACCTGGGTCAGGCCCTGGGTGACGCCCTGGCAGACGTAGTCGAAGTGGGGGGTGCCGCCGCGGATGACGACGCCGAGGGCGACGATCGCGTCGTAGCCGCGGCCGGCGAGGACCTTCGCCACCACCGGCAGTTCGAAGCTGCCGGGGACCCGGAGCAGGGTGGGCTCGTCGATCCCCAGTTCGTGCAGGGCGCGCAGGGCGCCGTCCACCAGTCCGTCCATCACCTTCTCGTGCCACTGTGCCGCGATGACGGCGACCCTGAGGTCCCCGACGTTCCGGACGGACAGATCCGGTGCACCCTTGCCGCTCACGTGTCTCCTCAGTGCTGTGTCGTTACTGGTTGCCGCAGGTGGACGCGGTGGACGCGTCCAGCCAGGGCAGGTCGTGCCCCATCCGGTCCCGCTTGGTGCGCAGGTAGCGGAGGTTGTGCTCGCCGGCCTGGACGGGCATGGGCTCCCGGCCGGTGACCTTGATGCCGTGGCGCAGGAGCGCGTCGGCCTTGTCGGGGTTGTTGGTCATCAGGCGGACGCCGCGCACTCCGAGGTCCTTGAGGATCTGCGCGCCGGCGCCGTAGTCGCGGGCGTCGGCGGGCAGGCCGAGTTCGAGGTTGGCGTCGAGGGTGTCGCGGCCCCGCTCCTGGAGTTCGTAGGCGCGCAGCTTGGACATCAGGCCGATGCCGCGCCCCTCGTGGCCGCGCAGGTAGACCACGACACCCCTGCCCTCGCGCTGGATGCGCTCCAGGGAGGCGTCCAGCTGGGGGCCGCAGTCGCAGCGCAGGGAGCCGAAGACGTCCCCGGTCAGGCATTCGGAGTGGACCCGGACGAGGACGTCGTCGCCGTCGCCGATCTCGCCGTGCACGAGGGCGACGTGTTCCACGCCGTCCACGGTGGAGCGGAAGCCGTGTGCGGTGAAGGTGCCGTGCGCGGTGGGGAGGCTGACCTCTGCCTCGCGGCGGACCGTGGGTTCGCTGCCGCGCCGGTAGGCGATCAGGTCCTCGATGGAGATGATCGTCAGGCCGTGCTTGCGGGCGAAGAGGAGCAGCTCGGGCAGGCGGAGCATGCGGCCGTCCTCGCCGGCGATCTCGACGATGGCACCGGCCGGGCGCAGGCCAGCGAGCCGGGCGAGGTCGACGGCGGCCTCGGTGTGGCCGTCGCGGACGAGGACGCCACCGGGCCTGGCGCGCAGCGGGAAGACGTGGCCGGGCCGGACGAGGTCGCCGGGTTCGGCGGTGCCGCTCGCCAGGAGCTGGAGGGTGGTGGCGCGGTCGGCGGCGGAGATGCCGGTGGTCACGCCGTGCGCGGCGGTGGCGTCGACGGAGACCGTGAACGCGGTCTTCATCGACTCGGTGTTGTCCTCGACCATCTGCGGCAGGTGCAGCCGGTCGAGTTGCTCGCCCTCCATGGGGGCGCAGATCAGCCCGCGGCACTCGCTCATCATGAAGGCGACGATCTCGGGGGTGGCCTTCTCCGCGGCTACGACGAGGTCGCCCTCGTTCTCGCGGTTCTCGTCGTCGACGACCACGACCGGGCGGCCGGCCGCGATGTCGGCGACGGCCTGCTCGATCGGGTCGAGCGCGAAGTCCTCGATGTCGTCGGTGCTGTACAGGACGGGTGCCGCAGTCATGCGGGCGCTCCTTCCGGGACGGGCCGCGCGCCCTGGCGGGAGCGCAGCCACCAGTCGCGCATGCCCCACAGGACGAGCGCGCCGTAGATGACGTAGACGAAGCCGGAGAAGGCGAAGCCGTTGGCGAAGTTGAGGGGGACACCGACGGCGTCGACGAGCAGCCAGGCGAACCAGAACTCGACCATGCCGCGTGCCTGCGCGTACATGGCGACGACGGTGCCGACGAAGATGTAGGCGTCGGGCCAGGGGTCCCAGGACAGGGACGGGTGGGCCTCGAAAAGGGCGGCGACCGCGACCGTGCCGACGGCGGCGGTGGCGAGCAGGGCCGCACGCTCGCGCCAGGTGGCGAACCGGACGGCGATGTGGCCGTCCTCCGCCGCGCCACTGCCGCGGTTCCACTGCCACCAGCCGTAGACGGCGACGACCATGACGACGATCTGCTTGCCCGCGCTGCCGGACAGGTGGGCGGTGGCGAAGGCGGCGAAGAGGATCACGCCGGACAGGAACTGGGTGGGCCAGCTCCATATGGAGCGCCGCCAGCCGAACGCCAGGCCGAGCAGACCGATGACGTTGCCGATCATGTCGGACCACTTGATGTGCTGGCCGAATACGGTGAACGCCTCGGAGTTGAGCCAGTTCACCGGCCGGCCCCCGCGATCCGGTCGCCGAGCAGCCGCTCGACGTACTTGGCGACGACGTCCACTTCCAGGTTGACCGGCTCTCCGGGCTGCTTGAGCCCGAGGGTGGTCAGCGCGAGGGTGGTCGGGATGAGGCTGACGGTGAAGTGCCCGGCGCCCGCCTCGACGACGGTGAGGCTGATGCCGTCGACGGTGATGGAGCCCTTCTCCACGACGTAGCGGGCGAGATCCGCGGGGAGCGCGATCCGCACGATCTCCCAGTGCTCCGAGGGGGTGCGCTCCAGGATCGTGCCGGTGCCGTCGACGTGGCCCTGGACGATGTGACCGCCGAGGCGGGCGCCGACGGCGGTGGGGCGTTCGAGGTTGACGCGGGAGCCGGGGGTGAGGGCACCGAGGCTGGAGCGTTCGAGGGTCTCCGCCATGACGTCGGCGGTGAACTCGTCGCCCTCGTGGTCCACGACGGTGAGACAGACGCCGTTCACGGCGATGGAGTCGCCGTGCTGCGCGCCCTCGGTGACGACGGGGCCGCGGAGGCGGAAGCGAGCGGCGTCGCCGAGGTCCTCGACGGCGGTGACCTCGCCCAGCTCTTCGACGATTCCGGTGAACACTTCCCGGGTCCTCCTGCCTCTTCGGGCACGGACTCCGGGGCTGCCGACGACGGCAGAGCACACGAACGAGCACACGGGGGCGTCGGCGCCGGAGCGGAACCCGTCGCGCGGACGGGCCCGTAGACGGCGACGCGCACAGATGTGCCCGCTCGCCGCGCACTGCCTCCCATCCGGACTTTAACCGTCGGTCCAGGAATTTCACCTGGTCAACCGGCCGCTGGAAGCGACCGGGTCGCGGACTGTAACCGCCGGTTCGGACTTTCACCGACCCCGGAGTGCGCTGCTACTGGTACAGGGCCAGTGTGCCACGTGCGGTCGGCGTCCATACGGACGATCGGTGTGGGCTCGATCACAGAGAGCGTTGCCGACCCGGTCGCGCGGGAGCGGGTGAGAGGCCCGGCGGCGGGCAAGGGCCGTCGTCACCGCCGCCGGGCCGGCCTGTGCAGGAGTCAGACCCTAAAAGGACTAGACCACTAGGGTCAACAGGTGCGCGTGCCAAGAGAGTTCCACGGATGAGGTGCGGGTGCGGTCGCCGCCGGAGCCGGAGAAGCTGGATCTCGTAGGCCCATGGGCCCCGCCCGTGCGCAGGGGCACCACGGGGGCCGTCCGGAGGCGCCGTCCGAAGGGGCTGAACGGCATGACCACGATCCTGGTGACCGGTGGGACCGGAACCCTCGGCCGGCCGGTCGTGGAGCGGCTGCGGGCGGACGGGCACGAGGTCCGGGCGCTCGGCCCGGACGCCCGGCCGCACGCCGCCGAGTTGCGCGAGGGTGGTCCGGCGCTGGACGCGGCCGTGGCCGGCGCGGACACGGTCGTGCACTGTGCGGGCGCGCCCCGCGGCGAGGAGGAGGGCGCCGCCCACCTGATCGCGGCGGCGCGCAGGGCCGGGGTGGGTCACCTGGTGCTCGTCTCCGTCGTGGGCGCGGGCCGGGTGCCGCTCGGCCCCTACCGGAGCAGGCGGGCGGTGGAGCGGCTGGTCGAGGAGTCGGGCCTGGGCTGGACCGTGCTGCGCACCACCCGGGCCCACGACGTCCTGGCGTCCTTCTTCGAACGCCTGGCCAGGCCGCCCGTCATGCTGCTCCCGGCGGGCGTACGGGAGCAGCCGGTCGAGGCCGCCGAGGTCGCCGGACGGCTGGCCGCACTGGCGGTGGGCGCGCCGGCGGGCCGGGTGCCGGACATGGGCGGCCCCGAGGTGCGCCCCGTCGAGTCCCTGGCCCGCGCCTACCTCAGGGCCACGGCCCGCCACCGGCCGCTCCTGAGCCTGCCGCTGCCGGGCCGCGCCTACCGGGGCCTTCGCGAGGGCGAGCACCTGGCGCCGCGTCAGGCCGTCGGCAGCCGCACCTTCGAGGAGTACCTCACGGCCCGCTTCGGCCCCCGCTTCGAGACGGGACGGCGGGACTGAACCGCGCGGGCGGCGCGCCGGACGCGGACCGGCGCCCGGCGCGGCCGCCGTGGTTCCGCGTTGCTCAGCGGGGCGGCGGGCCGGCCGGGCCCGGGGGCGTGAACAGGATCTCCTGGGCGCTGTCCCGCGCCGTCAGGAGCGCGCCGCGCAGCACCGCCCCGCCCCCCAGCGTGCTCGCACGCACCTGCGTGGGCAGCGGTGACATGCGGGCGACGCGGCTCGCCACGCGCGCGGCGAGCGCGTCTCCCCCGGCCCGCCCGATCTCCCCGCCCAGCACCACGCACCCGGGGTCCAGCACGGCCACCACGGAGGCGGCGCCGAGGGCCAGCCGGTCGGCGAGGACGTCCAGGAACTCGGCGGCCCGGGGCGTGTCCGCGCGCACCGCGGCCCGCACCAGGTGGGCGGCGGCCGGTTCGCGTCCCGTCGCCGCCGCGGCAAGTCCGTACGCGCCGGCCAGTTCCACCACCGCCGCCGAGCCGGCCAGCGAGTGGAAGCCGCCCGCGCAGTCCGTGGCCGAGGGCAGGCCGCCGGTGCCGGGCACGGGCAGGAAGCCGATCTCGCCCGTGCCGCCGGAGGCACCGTGCCGCAGCGCACCGTCCAGGACCACGGCGGCACCGGCGCCGTGGCCGAGCCACAGCAGGACGAAGGTGTCCCGCCCCCGGGCGACCCCGTCGCGCTGTTCGGCCAGCGCGGCGAGGTTGGTCTCGTTCTCGACGATGACGCGCGCCCACGGCAGCCGCTCCTGCAGCGCGGCCACCAGCCGGCGGTGCCACTCGGGCAACCCGGTGGTCTCGCGCAGTTCGCCCGTGGCCGGGTCGATCAGGCCGGGCGCGCCGATGCCGACGGTGTGCAGCCGCTCCGCCCCCGCCTCCTTGGCCGCCCGTTCCACGAGGGTGACCGCCTGTTCGACGGCGGGCCCGGTCCCGGTGTCCGGGCCGATCGGCACCGACGCGGCGGCCAGCTCCCGCCCGAGCAGGTCGCAGACGGTCACGGCGACGCTGTCGGTGCGCACGTCGAGGGCGGCCAGGTGGGCGCGGTCGGCGACGATGCCGTACAGCCGGGCGTTGGGGCCGCGCCGTTGCTCCCCCGACTCCCCCACCACGGTGATCAGACCGGAGACCGTCAGGCGCTCGACCAGGTCGGCGACGGTCGGCCGGGACAGTCCGGTCAGCTGCTTCAACTGCCCCGCCGTCAACGGCCCTTCCTGCTGCAGCAGGCGCAGGGCGAGCCGGTCGTTGATGGCCCGGGCGGTGCTCGGGGATGCGGGCATGCCGGGAATCCTTCCAGATCGGTGGGGCGGGGCCGCGGCTTGGGCCGCCCGTTGGTCCCCTATCTATCAGGCAGGGTCCCTGATAGTTTACCTCCGCAGGACTCGGCGGGACACGGCAGACGCCCGGGAGGGGCCCGAGAATGACAGCAGTGGTCTACCAGCAGCGCGAGGTCAGACGCGCCCGGTACGCCGTGGCGGCCGTCTTCGCCGTGCACGGCGCCGTGACGGGGTCGTTCGCCACCCGGGTGCCGTGGATCCAGGACCACGCCTCGGTCAGCGCCGGACAGCTGGGCCTCGCCCTGGCGTTCCCCGCGCTGGGCGCGTCGTTGGCGATGCCGCTGGCCGGCGGCATCAGCCACCGTTTCGGCGCCCGCGCCGCCCTGCGCGGCCTGCTGGCCCTGTGGACGCTCTCCCTGGTCCTTCCCTCCCTCGCCCCGAACCTGCTCACCCTCTGCCTGTCCCTGTTCGTCTACGGCGCCTCGGCGGGCATGTCGGACGTCGCGATGAACGCGCTCGGTGTGGAGGTGGAGAACCGGCTCGGCCGCTCGATCATGTCGGGGCTGCACGGCATGTGGAGCGCGGGCGCCCTCATCGGTTCGGCGGCCGGCACCCTCGCCGCGCACCTGGGCGCGGACGCCCGCCTGCACCACGAGCTGACGGCGGCCGTGCTGACGGTCCTCGGCTTCGTCGCCTGCGCCTGGGTCCTCGACCTCCAGCCGGCCGAGGACGAGGAGCCGCCGCCCCGGTTCGCGCTGCCGCCGAAGTCGGCGCTGCTGATCGGCGCGGTCGGGTTCTGCGCGGTGTTCGCGGAGGGCGCGAGCCTGGACTGGTCGGCGGTGTACCTGCGCCACCAGCTGGAGACCTCGGCCGGGCTCGCCGCGGCCTGCACCACCGGTTTCACCTTCACCATGGCCGTCGCCCGGATCGCGGGCGACAAGGTGGTGGACCGGTTCGGCTCGGTGCGCACGGTGCGGGCCGGCGGGGTCCTGGCCGTCGCCGGGGGCCTGCTGGTCGTGGCGGCGGGGCATCCGGCGGTGGCGATGACCGGGTTCGCCCTGATGGGTCTGGGCATCGCGGTCGTCGTCCCGCTCTGCTTCGCCGCGGCGGGCCGCAGCGGGCCGAACCCCAGCCAGGCCATCGCGGGCGTGGCGACCATCACCTACACCTCGGGCCTCATCGCCCCGGGCGCGATCGGCGGTCTCGCCCAGGCGACCAGCCTGGTGGTGTCGTTCGGCCTGGTCACCGTGCTGGCATGTGGCCTCGCGGTCTTCGCCGGGGTGCTGCGGGCGGGCGACCGGGACCGCCCCAGGGTCACGGGGCCGGGCGCAGCAGTTCCCGACCCGCGGCCCTGAACTCCCCGCTCCACGGCGCGGGCCGCAGCGTGGCGGGGTCGAGCCGGACCAGGACACGGCTGCCGCGGGCGTACGTCAGCGCGCCGTCGGGCGAGCAGAAGCGGAAGCCGTAGGTCAGTCCGGTGGTGCCGAGCCGGTCCAGCCACAGGTGGACGGCGTACTCGCCCGGCCGGGTCACCGGTGCCTCGTAGCTGATCCGCAGTTCCTTGACGGCGTTGCACGCGTCCCCGGCGGCCACCCAGTCGCCCTCGAAGCGGAATCCGTGCTCGTGCCACAGCCCGGACCAGGCGCGTTCGACCATGAGCGGGTAGCGGGCGTTGTGCAGCAGCCCGAGCGCGTCCAGGTCGTCGAAGTGGACGGCGACGGGGATCAGCCGCCCGTACGACAGGGCGGGGGCGGCGGGTGCTTCGGCGGTCACGGGGGTGCTCCTGAACGTACGGGCCGGGTACTGGATCGACCCTCATTCTAAGCGGTCGCTCAGTACACCCGGCGGGGAAGGTGCTGGTCAGCCGTTCCTCACCCGCACAATGGTCTGGACAGACTTCACGTACAGAGAAAGCGAAACCCCACCATGGACCTCGGCGTGCGCTGGAAACTGCACGGTGACGGGCGCACGCCCGCACCCGGAGCGGTGGTCCGGCCCGACGAACGGCTGTCCTGGCCCCGCACGGTCGGGCTCGGCGCCCAGCACGTCGTGGCCATGTTCGGCGCCTCCTTCGTGGCCCCCGTGCTCATGGGCCTCGACCCGAACCTCGCGATCATGATGTCGGGCGTGGCGACCGTGCTCTTCCTGCTCGCCACGCGCGGCCGGGTGCCCAGCTACCTGGGCTGTTCGCTCTCGTTCGTGGGCGTCGCGGCGGTGATCCGGGCACAGGGCGGCACGAGCGCGACCGTGACCGGCGCGGTCTTCGTCGTGGGCGTCGTGCTGTTCCTGGTCGGTCTGGCGGTGCAGCGGTTCGGGGCGCGGATCATCCACGCCGCGATGCCGCCGATCGTCACCGGCGCGGTCGTGATGCTGATCGGCTTCAACCTCGCCCCGGTCACCGCCTCCACCTACTGGCCGCAGGACCAGTGGACGGCCCTGCTGGTGATGCTGTTCACCGGTCTGGCCGTGGTCTGCCTGCGGGGTTTCTGGTCCCGGATCGCGATCTTCCTCGGGCTGGTCTTCGGCTACGGCATCTCCTGGGTCTTCGACCGCGTCTTCGGGAAGATCCACTCCGTGGACGGGTCGGGCAAGCTCACCGACCACTGGCGCCTGGACCTCTCCGGCGTCGGCAAGGCCGACTGGATCGGGCTGCCCTCCTTCCACGGCCCGGCGTTCCACTGGTCGGCGATCCTGGTCGCGTTGCCCGTCGTCATCGCGCTGGTCGCCGAGAACGCCGGACACGTGAAGGCGGTCGGCGAGATGACCGGCGACCCGCTCGACGACAAGCTGGGCACGGCGATCTCGGCGGACGGCGTGGCCTCCATGATCTCCACGGCGGTGGGCGGCCCGCCCAACACCACCTACTCCGAGAACATCGGCGTGATGGCGGCCACCCGCGTCTACTCGACCGCCGCCTACTGGGCCGCCGCGTGCTTCGCGCTGCTGTTCGGCGTCTGCCCCAAGTTCGGCGCCGTCGTCGCCGCGATCCCCGGCGGTGTCCTCGGCGGCATCACCGTCATCCTGTACGGCATGATCGGCCTGCTCGGCGCGCAGATCTGGACCAACGCCAGGGTGGACCTGCGCAACCCGCTGAACCTGGTGCCGGCCGCGGCGGGCATCATCATCGGCGTCGGCAACGTCAGCATGAAGTTCACCGACACCTTCTCCCTGAGCGGCATCGCGCTCGGCACGGTCGTCGTCATCACCGGCTACCACGCCCTGCGCGCCTTCGCCCCGGCGCACCTGAAGAAGCAGGAGCCGCTGCTGGACGAGGGAACGTCGTCGTACGACGCCTCCGGGCAGGCAGGCGGCGCCCCGGGACAGGCCGGCACCGGCGGGTCCGGGGAGGCCGGCAGCGGCGGGCCGGGACGCACCGCGTCATAGGCGAACGGCACCGCGTCCGGGCCCGGATCGCGCGCGCGTTCCCCCGTTCTGGGGAAGTGTCCGGCCGGTCGGCACCCGGACCGGTGCGGGCCTGGGACCCTGCCCCCATGGGGCAATCGGTACAACTCATCCGTCGTCCGGACACAGTGGACGCGGTCGTGGCGCGGATGCGCGACCTGGCCGCCACCCTGCCGGAGCGGGACGGCGTCGCGGTCTTCAACCGGGTCTACCTCGCGGTCACCGAGGAGGTCGGCCGGCGCCTCGCGGCGGGGCGGTTCGCCGACCGGCGGGCCACGACCACCCTGGACGTGCGGTTCGCCGAGCGGTATCTCACCGCCGTCGACCCGGCGGCCGAGGAGCGGCGCGCCCCGGCCTGCTGGCGGCCGGTCCTGCAGTCGCGCCGGCACCCGGGCGTACGGCCGCTGCAGTTCGCGCTGGCAGGCGTCAACGCGCACATCGGCCACGACCTGGCGCTCGCCGTGGTGGACACGTGCGAGGCACTGGGGTGCGAACCGGCCGGCCTGGAGGGCGACTTCGAGCGCGTGGGCGACCTCCTCGTCGCACTGGAGGAGCGGGTGCGCGAGGATCTGATGCCGGGCCCCGACCTGCTCCAGATCGCCGACCCGCTCACCCATCTGCTCGGCGCCTGGAGCCTGGAGCGGGCGCGGGACGCCGCCTGGTCGGCCGCGCGGGCGCTGTGGGCGCTGCGCCGGCTGCCCGACGTGGCCGAGGAGTTCACCCAGCGGCTGGACGCGGCGGTCGGTTTCGCCGGACGCATGATGCTCACGCCGCTGCCCGGCTGACCGGGCCGGCCCGGCCCACCGGCCCCTGCCGGGCGTCCGTTCACCAGGTGCGGCCGTCCGCCGCCGGGGCCCGGCGGCGCCGGGCCAGGACTTCCCCCCGGCCGCTTCCGGACTCCGCGCTGCTCCCCGGAACTCCCGTGTGATCGCTGTACGTTGACCCGTGGACACCGTCGATCACCACCGATCACCGGCGATCACTAAGGAGCGCACCGCCATGGCGACCCGTCTGGGACTGGGCCTTCCGCAGAACCGTCAGTACGACCTCGGCAAGGACGTGCCCGACGTGGCACGCACCGCGGAGGGCATCGGCTACGACAGCCTCTGGGTGTACGAACGGGCGCTCTTCCCGGAGCCCGCCACCCAGGGGCTCTACGGCATCGAGGGCCTGCCCTGGCCCGACTCCTACCGGCACGTGGCCGACCCGCTGGTCACGCTCACCCTGGCCGCGGCGGCCACCGAACGGGTGGGCCTGGGCACCAGTGTGCTGGTGGCCCCGCTGCACGTGCCGTTCCAGCTCGCGAGGACCCTCGCCTCGCTGGACGCGGCCAGCGGCGGCCGGGTGATCGCGGGCTTCGGCACGGGCTGGTCCCTCGACGAGTACGCCGCGTCGGGCATCCGCCCGATCAAGGAGCGCGGCCGGGTGCTGGACGAGGTGATCGACGTGTGCCGGGCGGTGTGGGGCCCCGACCCGGTGCGTCACCACGGCCCGACCACCGAGATCGACTCGGCGGTGGTGGGCCCCAAACCGGCCCGGCCGATCCCGGTCCTGCTGGCCGCGGGCACCCGCAGGGCGCGCGAACGGCTCGTGGAGCACGCGGACGGCTGGCTGCCGACCAGCGTGGGCATCGACGAGGTGGCCGCTCAGTGGCACGCGTTGCAGGACCTGGCCGCCGAGCGCGGCCGGCAGCAGCCGATCCGGACCGTGCTGCGGGCGAACGCCCGCTACTCGGCCAAGGCCCACGAGGGCGCGGACCGGCCGCCCTTCCACGGCAGTGCCGACCAGATCGTCGAGGACCTGTTCGGCTACGTCGAACTGGGCATGCAGGAGGTCCTGGTCGATCTCCAGAGCACCCTGCGCGACGCCGAGGAGCTGAAGGACGTGGCCGCCGAGGTGCACGAGAAGGCGCGGGCGGCCGGTCTGTGACAGCCCGCGCCGGTCTCAGTCCTCGGGCAGTTCGACGGGCGCGATCTCGTCGAAGACGTCACCGGGGCCCGGGTTGGTCGCGTCGGTGGTCCCGCCGAAGTGGTGCATGACGCCCCAGACCGCGTTCAGCGCGGTCTGGATCGCGCCCTCGGCCCAGCCGGCCGTCCAGGAGATGTCGTCGCCGGCGAGGAAGATGCCCCGCTTGTCCTCGGGCAGCCCCTCCTGCATGAAGTGCGTGAACAGGCGCCGCTGGTAGCGGTAGTGGCCGGGCAGGTTGGCCTTGAACGCGCCCATGAAGTAGGGCTCGTTCTCCCAGGAGACCGTCACCGGGTTGCCGATGACGTGCTTCCTGATGTCGACGTTCGGATAGATCTCCGACAGCGACTTGAGCATGACCTCCATCCGCTCGTTCGCGGACAGCGGCAGCCACTTGAGGCTGTCGTCGCACCAGGTGTACGACAGGCAGATCACGGCGGGCTTGTCCGGGCCGTCGTCGAGGAGGTAGGTGCCGCGGGTCATGCGGTCGGTGAGGGTCATCGACATGACGTCCCGGCCCGTCGGATTTCCCCTGTCGTCGACGGCCTTGTCCAGCCAGAACGGCCGGTCGACCGGGACGAAGAGCTTGCTGGACTCCATGTAGTGGGTGCGCTCGATGGCCGTCCAGTGGTCGATCGGGAACAGCTCGTCGTCGCACTGGATCTTGGACAGCAGCATCCAGGACTGGGCGGTGAAGATCGCCGCCTGGTAGGTGCGGATGTCGCCGTCCGCGTCCGTCACGGTGATGCGGTTGCCCGCGGTGCGGTGCAGCCGGGTCACGGCCGGGCGCGGCTCGCCGCCGGCGTGCAGGGACTTCAGCGAGGTGCCGTACGGCCAGTGGACGATCTTCTCCGGCTCCCGCTCCCACAGTCGGAGCGGCAGCTGCTGCGAGCCGCCGACGATGCCGCGGTGGTGGTCGTCGGCCTCGGTGTAGACGACGCGCAGGATCTCCAGGATGGAGTTGGGGAAGTCGGTGTCCCAGCCGCCGGTGCCGAAGCCGACCTGGCCGAAGATCTCCCGGTGCCGGAAGGACCTGAAGGCCTCGGAGTCGCACAGGAAGCCGTAGAAGGTCTGGTTGTCGAGCTTCTCGACGAGCTTCGACCAGATCTCGCGGATGCGCGGCACGTCGCGCTCGCGCAGAGCACGGTTCATGCCGGAGAAGTCGGCCCCCTCCTCCAGGCACTTGTTCCACGCCTCGGCGACGTCCCGGTAGACCTGCGGCAGGTCGTCGATCGTCTCGGCGTAGTGCGACTCGCCCTTGAGGTCGACGACGGTCGACGGGGTGGCCTCCGCGAGGGGGTTCGGGAAGGGCCGGGTCTCCAGTCCCACCAGGTCGATGTAGTGCTGGAGTGCCGTGGAGGACGGCGGGAAGCGCATCGCACCCATCTCGGCGGTGAGGGCGGGGTCGCAGCCCTCGAAACCTACGGTGCGCAGCCGGCCGCCGATCCGGTCCGCCTCGTAGACGACGGGCCTGAGGCCCATCTTCATCAGCTCGTAGGCGGCCACGATGCCGGACAGGCCGCCGCCGATGACCGCGACCTCGGTGCCGTGCCCGGTCGCGGGTATCTGGCCGAGCCCCGCCGGGTGGGCGAGGAAGTCGTCGTACGCGTACGGGAAGTCCGGGCCGAACATGGTGATCGGCGGCTGCTGCTCGTCTGCGTGCTCGACGGCGTTGGGCACGGTGGACGTCATGGGGTACGGACTCCTTGCACGGGAAAGCTTCGGGGGGTTCGGGGTTCGGGGTGCGGGGATGTGCCTCGGCCGGCCTCAGCCGAGCAACCCGTAGAGACCGGGGCGGCGGTCGAGCAGGTACGGGTTGGCCTCGCGGGAGCGGGCGAGGAAGGCCGGGTCGACGTCCGCGAGGAGGAGTTCCTCGTCGCGGCCCGCGCGGGTGCGGGCGACCCCGTCGGGGCCGGCCAGGGCCGAGAGGCCGACGAACTCGAACTCGCCCTCCGGGCCGACCCGGTTGACGTAGGCGACGTACATCTGGTTCTCGAAGGCGCGCACCGGCACGACCGACTCGGCGACGAACTGGTACGGGTGCATCTGCGCGGTCGGCACGAGGAGGAGGTCGGTGCCGGCGAGGGCGTGGGCGCGGACGTTCTCCGGGAACTCGACGTCGTAGCAGATCATCATGCCGACGGTCAGACCGTCCAGCTCGGCCTGGACGACGGGCTGCTCACCCGGCGTGAAGTGGTCGCGCTCGAAGCAGCCGAAGAGGTGGGTCTTGCGGTAGTTCGCCAGTCGGGTGCCGTCGGCCGATATCAGCTGCGCGGAGTTGAACACGGCCCCGCCGTCCCGCTCCGGGTAGCCGTAGCCGACCGCGAGGCCGTGCCGGCCGGCGAGGTCGGCGACGGCGTCCGCGAAGTCGCCGTCGGCGGGCTCGGCCAGGCGGCCGATGCCGTCGCCGATCGCGTACCCGGTCAGGAACAGCTCCGGCGTCACCAGCAGCCGTGCCCCGGCCGCGGCGGCGCGCTCCGCCGCGGCGTCGAGGACCTTGAGGTTGTCCGCGACGGAGCCGGGGCGGCCGGAGCTCTGGAGCAGGGCGGTGCGCATGCGGGATCCTTGCCGGTCAACGGGGGTTCGGGGTCGGTTAGACGGTACGGGCGCAGGGTTGCGCGGAACAAGCGGGAGCCGTTGCGCACGTGTGGACGATCCGTTGCGTCCAAAAGCGGCTGAACGGCGATTCGTTGCACCTCGGAGTGATGCCGTGCTCGCAGCGCGTGCCTGGTCCTCCTCCCCCCCCGTGCGGCGGGGACGGGTGCCGCCCGCATCTGGCGGCGAAGGACGGCATGGACCCCGCGAAGGCGTACGGCACGTTCTCGTTCAGCCACTGTCTGCACGGCAGGGACGGCTGGGCCGGGGGCAGGGTCGACTGCCTGACGACGGGCGGGAGGACGGCCGTCATGACGGGTGTGGTGACGGACTCGGACACCCTGTTCCAGGGGCACCGGGTCGGCATCACGGTCACCGACGACGGCGCGTACGACCGGCTCGGCCACACCTGGAAGAGCCACACGGGGGAGAGCCCGGACACCGAGACGCTCACCGTGCCCCGGTGCCTGGGCGGGGCACCGTTCGAGTTCGTCAAAAAGGGCAGCAGCGACTTCCGGGTGCTGCCCTGGCACCCGGTGTATCCCGCGAAGCAGCCGCCGGGGTCAGGTGGGCGAGCCGGAGGAGAAGCGGCGCAGGAGGGGTGACAGGACCAGGACCGACTTGGTCCGCTCCACGAACGGCTCGCCCGCGATGCGTTCCAGGACCCGCTCGAAGTGCCGCATGTCGGCGGCGAAGACCTGGGCGATCGCGTCCGCGTCACCGGTGACGGTGGACGCGGCCACGACCTCCTGGTAGCGCTCCAGGCCGCGCTGGATGGTCTCCGGCGAGGTGTTGCTCCGGCAGTAGATCTCCACGTAGCCCTCGGTCTGCCAGCCGAGCGCCGCGGGGTCGACGCGGACGGTGAAGCCGGTGATGGCGCCGGTGGCGCGCAACCGGTCCACGCGCCGTTTGACGGCGGGCGCGGAAAGGCCGATCAGCTGCCCGATGTCCGCGTAGGAGCGGCGGGCGTCCTCGGCGAGGGCGTGCACGATGTGTTCGTCGAGATCGTTCAGCACGGGGTGTGGGTCACTTCTTCGGGCTCGGACCGGATCTGAGGGGCTAGTGGGCTGCCGTCGCGGGGCTCTCCGGAGCCGCCAGACGGGAACGGCGGTAGCCGTACACGAAGTAGAACACGAGCCCGACGGCCATCCAGATTCCGAAGACCACCCAGGTGACGGTGGACAGACTGCCCATCATCCACACGCACAGCACGAAGCCGATCGCGGGCAGCACCGGGGACAGCGGCACCCGGAAGGTGCGGTGCATGCTCGGACGGGTCCGGCGCAGCATCACGACGGCCACGTTGACCAGGGCGAAGGCGAAGAGGGTGCCGATGCTGGTGGCGTCCGCGAGCTGTCCCAGCGGGATGGCGGCGGCCAGCACCCCGCAGAAGAGGGACACGATGACCGTGTTCACCCGGGGGGCGCCCGACTTCGGGTGGACGCGGGAGAACGCCTTGGGCACCAGGCCGTCGCGGGACATCGCGAACAGGATGCGGGTCTGGCCGTAGAGCACGGTCAGTACGACGCTGGCGATGGCGATGACGGCGCAGAAGGCCAGCAGGGTCCCCCAGAAGCTCTGGCCGGTGACCTCGCGCATGATCTGGGCGAGCGCCGCCTCCGAGTCGTTGAACTGCCGCCAGGGCTTGGCGCCCACGGCGACGGCGGCGACCAGGACGTACAGCGCGGTGACGATCACCAGGGAGAGCATGATCGCGCGGGGCAGGTCGCGCTGTGCGTTCTTGGCCTCCTCACCGGCCGTGGAGGCGGCGTCGAAGCCGATGTACGAGAAGAAGAGCGTCGCGCCGGCCGCGCTCACGCCGCCCATGCCGAGCGGCATGAAGTGGGAGTAGTTGCCGGAGCGGAAGCCCTGGACGCCGATCGCGCAGAACAGCACCAGGGCGGCGATCTTCACACAGACCATGATCGTGTTGGCGCGCGCGGACTCCTTGGCACCGCCGAGCAGGAAGGTCATCGCCAGCAGGACGACGATCAGCGCGGGCAGGTTGAAGACGCCGCCGTCACCGGGCGGGGCCGACAGCGCCGCCGGTATGGTCACGCCGATCGTGCCCTTGAGCAGCTCGTTGAGGTACTCGCCCCAGCCGACGGCGACGGCGGCCACCGACACGCCGTACTCCAGGATGAGGCACCAGCCGCAGACCCAGGCGATCAGCTCGCCCATCGTTGCGTATGCGTACGAGTACGAGGAGCCGGAGACCGGGATGGTGCCGGCCAGCTCCGCGTAGGACAGGGCGGAGAAGAGGGCCGTCAGACCGGCGATCACGAAGGAGATCGTGACGGCCGGGCCGGCCTTGGGGACGGCCTCGCCGAGGACCACGAAGATGCCGGTGCCCAGGGTGGCACCGATGCTGATCATGGTGAGCTGCCAGAGTCCCAGGGACCGCCTGAGGCTGCCTCCCTCTCCCTGACCACCCTCGGCGACCAGGCGTTCCACCGGCTTGCGACGCATCAGGCGCGCACCGACGGACGAGGGGACGGTGAGGGTGCGGTTCGGCGGTGCGCCTTGGTCGAGCACGCGCGGCTCCTTGTCGCTGCGATTTCTTCGAGCGGCGGGGACCGGTGGCACCACGTCCCGTGGGGACCCACCGAGCGGGGTCCCTGCCACGCCACGTACAGCGCAGACCCTACGAGGCTGCGCTTCACAAGCGTAATGCAGCAACCTTGCGTCTACCTGCAAGATCGTTGCGTTCCGGGGGCCCTCGCGGGTGTTCGTTGCGCGGGCGCTTTGGACCGTTGCGCGCGGGACGGGCGGGAGTGTCCCGGTGTGCCACGGGACGCCGACGGCCCCCGGCGTCCCGTGAGCGGGAC
>NZ_JBHJUW010000147.1:0-21066 GCF_042268205.1 Streptomyces sp. NPDC056160 | reverse complement strand
CGGCGGCACCGGGCGCGACGCCCGGCGCCCCGGCCCGCTGCGGCCCGGCCCGCGGGGCGGCTCCGCCACGGCGACGTGCCGGGCGGCGGACGCCCGGGCGCTCCCGCGTACGATCGGCCGGTTCCCCCTCGTAAGGAGCCACGCCCGGTGACCACCGCCTCTCCCGTCTCCGCCCCGCCCGCCGGCCCGTGCGCGGCGCGGCTGCTGACCCGCGCCGAGGACGGTGAGCGGCTGCACGCACTGCTGTGGCGGGCGGGCCCGGGGTGGCGGATGATCAGCAGCGCGGTGCTCGGCGGCGGCATCGGCGCGCGCGGCTGGGTCCTCAACGCCCAGGTGCCGCACGGCTACCGGCGCACCGACCCGGACCGCCACCTGGCCGAACTGGCGGCCGGGGCCGGCCTGGACGGTCCGGGCGTCGGCCTGATGACGGCGGCCGACGTCTCCCGCCACGCCCGCGCGGCGGACGGCGGAGCGCAGGCCCTGGTCACCGCGGGCATCGACGTACGGGGCTGGGCCGCCGCCCCGGCCGAAGGCACCGCCGTCCCCGCCCAGCCGGGCACGATCAACATCGTCGTCGCCGTCCCCGTGGCCCTGACCGACGCGGCCCTGGTCAACGCGGTCGCGACCGCCACGGAGGCCAAGGTCCAAGCCCTCCTGGAGGCCGGCCACGACTGCTCCGGCACCCCCACGGACGCGGTCTGCGTCGCCGCCCGCACCCCGGCCCCCGGCGAGCTGGCCCACGCCTTCGCGGGCCCGCGCTCCCTGTGGGGCGCCCGGCTGGCACGGGCGGTGCACCGGGCGGTCTCGACGGCTGTGACGAGCGGGTGACTCGGCGCTGCACCCCCAGGGCCGGCCCCCCTGTCGTGGCAACACCGCGCGGGGTTTCAGAACCCGGCGCCGCCGCCTGCGAAGCGGACCGGCGACACAAGTGCGATCCGGATCAGCCCTGGTTCGGGTGGCGGCGCGTCGTAGACGTAGGTGACGGTGAGAGCCGGACGCGTGTCCGTGGCTTCGAGACGGGTCGTGTAGAGCCGCATGCCGTCGGCCGCACTGCCTGCAGGGCGGCCGAGCGCCGGCGACTTCTCCAGTTCGGCGCGCAACGCCTCGACGGCTTCGAGAGTGCCTCCGCCGATGGCCTGGCAGCGGACGCGCGCCGCATGCGTGATCTAGGCGATCACCGATTGCTGATTCCCGGTCACCGAGTAGTCCCCCGGGCGGCGCGGATCTCGGCCACGGCAGCGGCGACCGCGGAGTCGAAGACCGGGTCTTGGCGGGCGATGATCCGGCTGCGGAATTCCTCGGCCAGGCGGACGACGCCGCTGAGATCGGCGGGATCGGCGTGATTGATCTCGCGGGCCAGCTCGGCTTCGAAGTCGTCGGCGTCGCCGGGAAAGCCGTAGCCCATGGTGAGGGCGGCGCGGAGTTCGCCGATGGTGCGCATGGGGGGGAGTTGCGGCGCGCAGGGGTCTGCCAGGTGTGCGGTCATGATGGCCGTGGCTCCTTTTGCGGTGTTGTTTTCACCGTACCCGGGCGCGCCGCGGTGTGTCCGCGAGACGCAGCCGCGACCCGGCACGTCCGGGCGTTTACCGCAACGGCTTGATCAGCGTGTACTCCGTGATGCCCGGCGGATAGTCGGGGATGGCGCAGACCACCTTGTAGCCGTGCCTGCGGTAGAAGCCCGGGGCCTGGAAGTCCCAGGTCTCCAGGCGGGCGGCGGTGCAGTCGCGGCGGTCCCGGGCGATGCGTTCGGCGCGGCGCAGGAGGTGGGAGCCGAGACCGGCGCCGCGGTGGCGGGCGTCCACCCACAGGTACGCCACGTGCAGCCACTGAGCCCAGGTGTGGCCCACCAGACCGCCCCCCAGGCCGCCGGATTCGTCCACGGCCCACAGGTGCAGCGGGACTTCGCGGGCGGCGGGGGTCCTGCGCAGGGCGGCCAGCGCGGGCGACGCGGCCGTGTTCGTGTCACGGAGGCGGGAGCGGAGCAGATCACGGCGCTCTTGGTCGACTTCTGCCTCAATACGGAACATGCGGCACACCCTAAACGCGCCCGTCGGTCAGTTCTGTCAATTCCCTTCCCCCTCCGGCCACCGGCCGTACTCTGAGGAGCGGTACCGGTGGGGGCCGGTGCCGATCAGGGGGCGAGAGTGCCGGGTACGGCGCCCGAAGTGGGGGTAGCAGTTCCGCATGGCGGCGGCCGTGCGGTCCGGCGGCCCCGGGCGCCGTGCCCGCGCAGCCGGGCTCCTCGACGAGGCCGGTCGCCGTCTTCGATGACGGGAATCCCCTGCTCTGCCAAGGAGCTCGGGGAAGGGGGTTTCAGTGGTTCGTGTCCGAGTCCTGGTCGTCGACGACCACCGCATCTTCGCCGAGTCGCTCGCCGCCGCCCTGGCCGCCGAGCCGGACGTCGACGTCTCCGCGGCCGGCTCCGGTCCCGCCGCCCTGCGCTGCCTGGAACGGGCCGCGGCCGAGGGCCGCCGCTTCGACGTGCTGCTCGTCGACGCGGACCTCGGCGGCAACGTGCCCGGCGGACGGGCCGCCGTCCCCGTCCAGGAGGGCAACGCCGACGGGCTCGTGGACGGGATCTCCCTGGTGGCCGGGGTGCGGGGCACCCAGCCGGGAGTGCGCACGGTGGTGCTCGCCGAGAAGGACGACCCGCGGCGGGCCGCGCTCGCCCTGCAGGCCGGAGCCTGCGGCTGGGTCGCCAAGGACTGCTCGCTGTCGAGGCTGCTCACCGTCATCCGCGGGGTGCTGCGCGACGAGACCCATCTGCCGCCCGCCCTGCTCACGGGCGTGCTGCGGGAACTGACCGCCGCCCGCAAGCACCGCACGGAGAGCGAGCGGCTGGTGGAGTCGCTGACCCCGCGCGAGCGGGAGGTGCTGCGCTGCATGGTCGCCGGCCTCGGGCGCAAGGCGGTCGCCGAACGGCTCTACCTGTCCCCGCACACCGTCCGCACCCACATGCAGAACGTGCTGGGCAAGCTCGGCGTGCACTCCACACTCGCCGCCGTGGCACTGGCCCGCCGGGCCGGGGTGGGACCGGCGGATCTGGGATCAGCCGGGGATGTTGTCGAACGGGGCGGTCAACTGGCGTAGCAGCCGGGCGAGTTCGGCCCGCTGGGCGGTGGACAGTTCGGCGAGGATGGCCCGCTCCTGGTCCAGCAGGCCGGACAGGGACTGGTCCGCGCGGTCGCGGCCCTCGTCCGTGAGGCGGACCAGCACGCCCCGCCGGTCGCTGGGGTCGGGCAGGCGTTCCACCAGGCCCTTCTTCGCCAGCCGGTCGATGCGGTTGGTCATCGTGCCCGAGGTGACCAGGGTCTGGGTGAGCAGTTGTCCGGGCGAGAGCTGGTAGGGCGCGCCCGCGCGGCGCAGCGCGGTCAGCACGTCGAACTCCCAGGGCTCCAGGCTGTGCTCGGAGAAGGCCAGCCGGCGGGCGCGGTCCAGGTGCCGGGCGAGCCTGCTGACGCGGCTCAGCACCTCGAGCGGTTCCACGTCGAGGTCCGGGCGCTCCCGGCGCCACGCCGCGACCAGCCGATCGACCTCGTCCTCCATGCGATCAGTGTAGTGGTTGTGTCGACGTGAAGTCTCTTGATACCAACTATCTTGAAATCAAGAGAGTGTCCGGGCATGCTGGACACGCGGATCACGGGACTTCAAGGAGGCCGCCATGCCCGCCGACCACACCCACGCCGACCACGCCCCCGACATCCACAGCCCCACCTGGGACCCCGCCCAGTACCTGCGTCACGCCGGCCACCGCGCCCGCCCCTTCACCGACCTGCTCGCCCGGGTCCCGGACCTGCCCGCGGCCTCCCCGCGCATCGCCGACCTCGGCTGCGGCCCCGGCAACGTGACCGTGCTCCTCGCCGACCGCTGGCCCACCGCCCGCATCAGCGGCTACGACAACTCGCCCGAGATGCTGGACAAGGCGACGGTGGAGCACGCGGGTCCCACCGCGGGGGGAGGCAGCCTCGACTTCGCCCGCGCCGACGCCCGCACCTGGACGCCCGGCGAGCCCTTCGACCTGATCGTCAGCAACGCCACCCTCCAGTGGGTGCCGGGCCACACCGGCCGGTTCGCCGACTGGATCGCCGCGCTCGAGCCCGGCGGCACCTTCGCCTTCCAGATCCCCGGCAACTTCTCCGCCCCCAGCCACCGGCTGATGCGCGCCCTCGCCCACTCCGCCCGCTGGCGCGACCGCCTGGGCGACACCCTGCGGCACGAGGACGCGGTCGGGGAGCCCGGGGCGTACCTGGAACAGCTGACCGGCCTCGGCTGCACCGCGGACGTGTGGGAGACGACGTACGTCCATCTGCTGCCCGGCCAGGACCCGGTCCTGGACTGGGTGAAGGGGACCGGACTGCGGCCCGTCCTCACCGCGCTCGCCGACGACCCCGACGCCCGCGACGCCTTCCTCGCCGAGTACCGGACCGCCCTGCGCGAGGCCTACCCGGCGGGCCCGCACGGCACCCCGTTCCCCTTCCGCCGCATCTTCGCGGTGGCCACCAAGGAGGCGTAGACCATGCTCACGGCCGTCGACCACGTCCAGCTCGCCGCCCCGCCCGGCTGCGAGGACGCCCTGCGGGCCTACTACGCCGGTGTCCTCGGCATGACGGAGGTCCCCAAGCCGCCCGTCCTGGCCGCCCGGGGCGGCTGCTGGTTCCAGGCCGGCACCGTCCGGCTCCACCTGGGCGTGGAAGAAGACTTCAGGCCCGCGAGGAAGGCCCACCCGGGCCTTCGGGTCACGGGCATCGAGGCGTACGCCGCCCGGCTCACATCCCGGGGCGCCCCGGTCACCTGGGACGAGGACCTCCCCGGCCACCGCCGCTTCTACTCCGAGGACCCGGCGGGCAACCGGCTGGAGTTCCTGGAACCGGTCGGCTGACCTCAGGAAGGCGTGCGGCCCAGGCGGGTGACGAGGATCTGGATGACGTCGGACTCGATGACGTACAGGACCCGGTAGTCATCGACGCGCAGGCGGCGCAGATCGGGCGACCCGTACGGCGTCGACCCCGCCGGGCGGGGATCGTCCGCCAGCTTGTCGATGGTGTCCAGGAGCATGGTGAGGCCACCAGGTTCCTCTTCCAGGAACCGCGCCGCAGGGAGTGATCTCAGCTCTTCCGGTGCCCGATCAGACGCGGCTTCGGCTCCAGGCCGTCCAGGCCGTGCCAGGCCAGGTTCACCAGGTGGGCGGCGACCTCCGCCTTCTTCGGGCGGCGCACGTCCAGCCACCACTGGCCGGTCAGGGCGACCATGCCGACCAGGGCCTGCGCGTACAGCGGCGCCAGCTTCGGGTCGAAGCCGCGGGACTTGAACTCGCGGCCCAGGATGTCCTCCACCTGGGTGGCGATGTCGGAGATCAGGGACGCGAAGGAACCCGTGGACTGCGGGATGGGCGAGTCACGGACCAGGATGCGGAAGCCGTCCGTGTACTCCTCGATGTAGTCCAGCAGGGCGAAGGCCGCCTGCTCGCACAGCTCCCGCGGATGGCCCGCCGTCAGCGAACCCGTCACCATGTCGAGCAGGCGCCGCATCTCGCGGTCCACCACGACGGCGTACAGCCCCTCCTTGCCGCCGAAGTGCTCGTACACCACCGGCTTGGACACCCCGGCCTTCGCCGCGATCTCCTCCACCGACGTGCCCTCGAAACCCTTCGCGGCGAACAGGGTGCGACCGATCTCCAACAGCTGCTGGCGGCGCTCGGCACCGGTCATCCGGGTGCGACGCGCACGCCGCGGCTTGTCATTGCTGGGGGTGCTGGAGTCGGTCGCCACGGCGTCAATCATGCCGCCTCGGCGGTTTCCTTCCGGCGCCGGGAGCCGCCTTCGCCGGTGTTGCGCCGGGAATCGATACGCGAGCGTGACGGCCAGCGCACGTCGTACGCCCAGCCCAGCTGCTCGAACCAGCGGATGATCCGCGCGGAGGAGTCCAGCTGGCCGCGCTCCACGCCGTGCCGGGCGGAGGTCGGGTCGGCGTGGTGCAGGTTGTGCCACGACTCGCCGCAGGACAGGATCGCCAGCCACCACACGTTGCCCGAGCGGTCCCGGGACTTGAACGGCCGCTTGCCCACCGCGTGACAGATCGAGTTGATCGACCAGGTGACGTGGTGCAGCAGAGCCACCCGGACGAGCGAACCCCAGAACAAGCCGGTGAACGCGCCCCACCACGACAACGTCGCCAGACCGCCGACCAGCGGCGGCAGCCCCAACGACACGACCGTCCACAGCACGAACTGGCGCGAGACCGCCCGCATCGCCGGGTCCTTGATCAGATCCGGCGCGTACTTGTCCTGCGAGGTCTGCTCCTCGTCGAACATCCAGCCCACGTGGGCCCACCACAAGCCCTTCATCAGCGCCGGGACCGTCTCTCCGTACCGCCACGGCGAATGCGGGTCGCCCTCGTGGTCGGAGAACTTGTGGTGCCTGCGATGATCGGCGACCCACCGCACCAGCGGGCCCTCCACCGCCATCGACCCCGCGACGGCCAGCGCGATCTTCAACGGCCGCTTCGCCTTGAAGGAGCCGTGCGTGAAGTGCCGGTGGAAGCCGATCGTGATGCCGTGGCAGCCCAGGAAGTAGAAGAAGACCAGCAGACCGAGGTCCAGCCAGCTCACCCCCCACCCCCACGCCAGCGGCACGGCCGCCAGCAGCGCCAGGAACGGGACGGTGATGAAGAGCAGCAGCGTGATCTGCTCGATCGAACGCTTCTGCTCACCCCCCAGCGTGGCGGAGGGCAGCGCGCCGACGGCCGCCTCCGGGGCGTCGTCGATCACATCGGAGGAGCTTGTGGTCATGGGCGTCCCCTGTGGGGTCGAGGGTCGAGACAGGTGCCGGGGGCTGCGCAACCGTCCAGCTCCTTACGGTTCCGTAACCTACGGCGACGTAAGTATGGCAGTGCGTGGCCGCGCGGCAAGAGCCCCTGGCCTGCGCGTCCCACCCTGGACCTAGACTGAGTCCCGGTCGGACAGCGCGGTCCGCTGAAGAAGATTCCTTCCCGGATGCCCGGCCCGTATGCGGCACCCGCCGCGCGGCACCCGTCCGGGTCCCCTCTCAGAAGAGCCCACCCGTCGCCCACCACCGCCCTTCCAGGGAGTCGCTGGCGCGACGCACTCCGGATTACTGCAAGGAGCCGCACCTGTGAGCAGTGCCGACGACCAGACGACGACCAGCAGCGAGCTGCGCGCCGACATCCGCCGACTGGGTGACCTCCTGGGGGAGACCCTGGTGAGGCAGGAGGGCCCCGAACTCCTCGACCTGGTCGAGAAGGTGCGCCGCCTGACCCGCGAGGACGGCGAAGCCGCAGCCGAACTGCTGCGCGACACCGAACTGGAGACCGCGGCCAAGCTGGTCCGCGCCTTCTCCACCTACTTCCACCTCGCCAACGTCACCGAACAGGTCCACCGCGGCCGCGAACTGCGCGCCCGCCGCGCCGCCGAGGGCGGCCTGCTCGCCCGCACCGCCGACCAGCTCAAGGACGCCGACCCCGAGCACCTGCGCCAGACCGTCCAGCACCTCAACGTACGGCCGGTCTTCACCGCCCACCCCACCGAGGCCGCCCGCCGCTCCGTCCTCAACAAGCTCCGGCGCATCGGCGCCCTCCTGGAGACCCCGGTCGTCGAGACCGACCGCCGCCGCCTGGACACCCGCCTCGCCGAGAACATCGACCTCGTCTGGCAGACCGACGAACTGCGCGTCGTCCGCCCCGAACCCACCGACGAGGCCCGCAACGCCATCTACTACCTGGACGAACTCCACGCCGGCGCCGTCGGCGACGTCCTGGAGGACCTCACCGCCGAACTCGAGCGCGTCGGCGTCAAGCTCCCCGACGAGACCCGCCCCCTCACCTTCGGCACCTGGATCGGCGGCGACCGCGACGGCAACCCCAACGTCACCCCCGCCGTCACCTGGGACGTGCTGATCCTCCAGCACGAACACGGCATCAACGACGCCCTCGACACCATCGACGAGCTGCGCGCCTTCCTGTCCAACTCCATCCGCTACAGCGGCGCCACCGAGGAACTGCTCCAGTCCCTCCAGGCGGACCTGGACAACCTGCCCGGAATCAGCCCCCGCTACAAGCGGCTCAACGCCGAGGAGCCCTACCGGCTCAAGGCCACCTGCATCCGGCAGAAGCTCGTCAACACCAAGCAGCGCCTGGCCGAGGGCACCCCGCACGTCGCGGGCCGCGACTACCTCGGCACCGCCGAACTCCTCGCCGACCTCCGCCTGATCCAGGACTCCCTGCGCGAGCACCGCGGCTCCCTCTTCGCCGACGGCCGCCTCGGCCGCACCATCCGCACCCTGGCCGCCTTCGGCCTCCAGCTCGCCACCATGGACGTCCGCGAACACGCCGACGCCCACCACCACGCCCTCGGCCAGCTCTTCGACCGGCTCGGCGAGGAGTCCTGGCGCTACGCCGACATGCCCCGCGAGTACCGCACCAAGCTGCTCGCCAAGGAACTCCGCTCCAGAAGGCCGCTCGCCCCGACCCCCGCACCCGTCGACGAGGCCGGCGCCAAGACCCTCGGCGTGTTCGGCACGGTCAAGCGCGCCCTGGACGTCTTCGGCCCCGAGGTCGTCGAGTCCTACATCATCTCCATGTGCCAGGGCGCCGACGACGTCTTCGCCGCCGCCGTCCTCGCCCGCGAGGCCGGCCTGCTCGACCTGCACGCCGGCTGGGCCAAGATCGGCATCGTGCCGCTCCTGGAGACCACCGACGAGCTGAAGGCCGCCGACACCATCCTGGAGGACATGCTCTCCGACCCGTCCTACCGGCGCCTGGTCGCGCTGCGCGGCGACGTCCAGGAGGTCATGCTCGGCTACTCCGACTCCTCCAAGTTCGGCGGCATCACCACCAGCCAGTGGGAGATCCACCGGGCCCAGCGCCGGCTGCGCGACGTCGCCCACCGCTACGGCGTCCGCCTGCGCCTCTTCCACGGCCGCGGCGGCACCGTCGGCCGCGGCGGCGGCCCCTCCCACGACGCCATCCTCGCCCAGCCCTGGGGCACCCTGGAGGGCGAGATCAAGGTCACCGAGCAGGGCGAGGTCATCTCCGACAAGTACCTCATCCCCTCCCTCGCCCGGGAGAACCTGGAACTGACCGTCGCGGCCACCCTGCAGGCGTCCGCCCTGCACACCGCGCCCCGCCAGTCCGACGAGGCGCTCGCCCGCTGGGACGCGGCCATGGACGTCGTCTCCGACGCCGCCCACGCGGCCTACCGCCGGCTCGTCGAGGACCCCGACCTGCCGTCGTACTTCCTCGCTTCCACGCCCGTCGACCAGCTCGCCGAGCTGCACCTCGGCTCGCGGCCCTCCCGCCGCCCCGGCTCGGGCGTCTCGCTCGACGGCCTGCGCGCCATCCCGTGGGTGTTCGGCTGGACCCAGTCCCGGCAGATCGTCCCCGGCTGGTTCGGCGTCGGCTCCGGCCTGAAGGCCCTGCGCGAGGCGGGCGTACGGCAGGAAGGGGACACGGTGCTCGACGAGATGCACGAGCGCTGGCACTTCTTCCGCAACTTCATCTCCAACGTCGAGATGACCCTCGCCAAGACCGACCTGCGCATCGCCCAGCACTACGTCGACACCCTCGTGCCCGACGAGCTCAAGCACGTCTTCGACGTCATCAAGGCCGAGCACGAACTCACCGTCGCCGAGGTCCTGCGCATCACCGGCGAGAGCGAACTCCTCGACGCCCAGCCCGTCCTGAGGCAGACCTTCGGCATCCGCGACGCCTACCTCGACCCGATCTCCTACCTCCAGGTCGCCCTGCTCAAGCGGCAGCGCGACGCGGCGGCGGCCGGACAGGAGGCCGACCCGCTGCTCTCGCGGGCCCTGCTCCTGACGGTCAACGGAGTCGCGGCCGGCCTGCGCAACACCGGCTGACCGCCCGCACACGACAGTGCCCCCGGTTCACCCGAACCGGGGGCACCCCCATGTCCTCACGCCCCGTGGCTCACAACGCCACGAACGCCGCCGTCAGCAACGCGATCCCCGCCCCCGCCAGCACCCAGGCCGCCCGCACCCGCCGCAGACCGCCGGCCACCACCACCGAGGCCAGCAGCAGGGCGCCGCCCAGCGGCGCCCACGCGTACAGGACCCCCGCCGCACCCGAGCGCAGCACCTCGTCCGTACCCGGCTTCACGACGACGTCGTACGTCCGCCCCTTGCGCACCGCCACCGTGTGCGCCATCTCCACCCGGCGAGCCGCCGACCCCGCCGACGCGGGCGTGTACGGGCCGCTGCACATGTCGTCCCCGCACCGGGTCACCTCGACCCTCCCGCGCTCCCGGCCCTTGGTCAGCATCACGTACGGCGCACTGCTCCACGACGCCCACACACCCGCGACCAGGATCACCACCGCGACCGCCCCCATCGCGGCCACCCGCCCGAACCGCAGCGCGGCGTGGGAGGCCTGGCGGGCCTGGCGGGAGGCGCGGGCCTGACGGGAACGAGGGGCGCTGGCAGCGGCAGGCATGGCCGGGATCATTGGCCATGCCCCTGCACCCGGTCAACTGCTGGGCGTGCGGGCACGGGACAAGTCAGGAGTTGTACGCACTCTGCGCCCGCTCAAGACCCTCCGCGAGCAGACACTCCACCGAGTCCGCCGCCCGGTCCACGAAGTAGTCCAGCTCCTTGCGCTCCGCCGAGGAGAAGTCCTTCAGCACGTAGTCCGCCACCTGCATCCGGCCCGGCGGACGCCCGATCCCGAACCGCACCCGGTGGTAGTCCGCGCCCATCGCCTTCGTCATCGACTTCAGACCGTTGTGCCCGTTGTCCCCGCCGCCCAGCTTCAGCCGCAGGGTGCCGTAGTCGATGTCCAGTTCGTCGTGGACCGCCACGACGTTGGCGAGCGGCACCTTGTAGAAGTCCCGCAGCGCGTTCACCGGACCGCCCGACAGGTTCATGTACGACATCGGCTTCACCAGCACGACACGGCGGCTGCCCGGACCGGGCGGACCGATCCGGCCCTCGACCACCTGCGCCTGCGCCTTGCTCGCCCGCTTGAACCGTCCGCCGATGCGGTCGGCCAGCAGATCCACCGCCATGAAACCGACGTTGTGCCGGTTCATGGCGTACTCCGGTCCGGGATTGCCGAGGCCCACGATCAGCCAGGGCCCGCTCGCGGAAGTCGCCGGGGTGGTCACAGCCATCTCTCCTTGATACGCGCCGACCGCCGCCCCCAGAAGGAAGCGACGGCCGGCGAACTGCGCGGGTGGGTGAGAGGATCAGGCCTCCGCGGCCTCTTCGCCCTCGCCCTCCTCGCCCGCGGCGGACTCCTCGGCCTGCGCGGCCAGGACCTGGAGGACGACGGCGTCCTCCTCGACGGCCAGGGTCACGCCGCCCGGCAGGGTGATGTCCTTGGCGTGGATCGAGGCACCGGCCTCCAGACCCTCCACGGACACGGTGACCTGCTCCGGGATGTGCGTGGCCTCGGCCTCGACCGGCAGCGCGGCCAGGACGTGCTCCAGCAGGTTGCCGCCGGGGGCCAGCTCGCCCTCGGTGTGCACCGGGATCTCGACCGTGACCTTCTCGCCACGCTTGACCAGCAGCAGGTCGACGTGCTCCAGGAAGCCCTTGATCGGGTCACGCTGCACGGACTTCGGGATCGCCAGCTCGTTGGTCTTGCCGTCGATGTCCAGCGAGATCAGGACGTTCGGCGTACGCAGGGCGAGCAGCAGCTCGTGGCCCGGAAGCGTCAGGTGCAGCGGCTCGGAGCCGTGCCCGTACAGCACACCGGGAACCTTGTTGTCACGGCGGACACGACGCGCGGCACCCTTGCCGAACTCGGTACGCGTCTCGGCGGAGATCTTCACCTCGGACATGCTCTTCACTCCTCGTAGAAATAGGGGATGGTGGTCACCCGGCCACACGAACGGCCTGCTACGAAGAGCGCGTCGATAACGGACCGCCGTACCCGTCCGAAAACGGCTACGGCCTCCCTCGCCGAGCAACTGAAGCAGTCTACTCGGCAAGGGAGGCCGAACCCAAAACGATCTCCGGTGATCTCCGGAACCGCGAGAATGATCGTTACTGCTCGTCGATCATCACCGCTCGCCGCGTCACCACAACACCGACGGCCATCACCGCACGACGGTCATCACCGCACGACGTCCATCACTGCTCGTCGAAGAGGCTCGTCACCGAACCGTCCTCGAACACCTCACGCACCGCACTCGCGATCGTCGGCGCGATCGACAGCACCGTGATCTTGTCCAGCTCCAGCTCACCCGCCGTCGGCAGCGTGTCCGTGAACACGAACTCGCTCACCTTCGAGTTCTTCAGCCGGTCCGCCGCCGGACCCGACAGCACACCGTGCGTCGCCGTCACGATGACATCCTCCGCACCGTGCGCGAACAGCGCGTCCGCCGCCGCACAGATCGTGCCACCCGTGTCGATCATGTCATCCACCAGGACACAGATCCGGCCCTCCACGTCACCGACGACCTCGTGCACGGTGACCTGGTTCGCCACGTCCTTGTCCCGGCGCTTGTGCACGATCGCCAGCGGCGCACCCAGCCGGTCGCACCAGCGGTCCGCCACCCGCACCCGGCCCGCGTCCGGCGAGACCACGGTCAGCTTGTCACGGTCCACCTTCGCACCCACGTAGTCCGCGAGCAGCGGCAACGCGAACAGGTGGTCCACCGGACCGTCGAAGAAGCCCTGGATCTGGTCCGTGTGCAGATCCACGGTGAGGATCCGGTCCGCCCCCGCCGTCTTCATCAGATCCGCCACCAGACGCGCCGAGATCGGTTCACGCCCGCGGTGCTTCTTGTCCTGACGCGCGTAACCGTAGAACGGCACGATGACCGTGATCGAACGGGCCGACGCACGCTTCAGCGCGTCGATCATGATCAACTGCTCCATGATCCACTTGTTGATCGGAGCGGTGTGGCTCTGGATCAGGAAACAGTCCGCGCCACGGGCCGACTCCTGATAACGGACATAGATCTCGCCGTTGGCGAAATCGAAGGCCTTCGTCGGGACGACCCCGACACCCAGCTTGTGGGCGATTTCCTCGGCAAGCTCGGGGTGGGCGCGGCCGGAGAAGAACATCATCTTCTTCTCGCCGGTCGTCTTGATCCCGGTCACAGCACTGTCTCCTCAGAGGGTGTACGCAGCTGGATGTCGAGAAGACCTCGTCAACCGTGCAACCGTGCGCGAGAGGCCGTCTCAGCTGGTGGGGTGCGGATGTGCACTTATCACGGTACGCCGTGTTCGACGCGCCCGTTTCCGGTCAGTCTTCGCTCTCCGCCCTCGGCGACGCCGCCTCGGCCGCCTTCGCCGCCGCACTCCCGGGCCGCTTACGCGCCACCCAACCCTCGATATTCCGCTGCTGGCCACGGGCCACGGCCAGCGAACCAGGCGGCACATCCCGAGTGATCACCGAGCCGGCGGCGGTATAGGCACCGTCCCCGATCGTGACAGGAGCCACAAACATGTTGTCCGAACCCGTCCGGCAATGAGCCCCCACCGTGGTGTGGTGCTTGTCCTGCCCGTCGTAGTTCACGAACACACTCGCCGCGCCGATGTTCGAGTACTCACCGATCGTCGCGTCCCCCACGTACGACAGATGCGGCACCTTCGTACCCTCGCCGATCCGCGCGTTCTTCGTCTCGACGTACGTACCCACCTTGGACTTCACACCAAGACGCGTCCCCGGCCGCAGATACGCGTACGGACCCACCGACGCCTCCGGACCCACCACGGCCCCCACGGACACCGTGTTGTCCACCCGCGCCCCCGCACCCACCCGGGTGTCGGTCAGCCGGCAATTCGGCCCGACCTCCGCACCCTCGGCCAGATGCGTCGCCCCGTGCAACTGCGTACCCGGATACACGACCACGTCCTGCTCGAACGTCACCGTCACATCGACCCACGTCGTCGCCGGATCCACCACCGTCACACCCGCCAGCATCGCGGCCGTCAGCAACCGGTCGTTCAGAATCCGGCGCGCCTCCGCCAGCTGCACCCGGTTGTTGATCCCCGCGATCTCACGGTGATCCCCGGCCACACACGCCCCCACCCGGTGACCCGCGTCCCGCAGGATCCCGAGGACATCGGTCAGGTACTCCTCACCCTGACTGTTGTTCGTACGCACCTTGCCCAGCGCCTCCGCCAGCAACCGCCCGTCGAACGCGAACACCCCCGAGTTGATCTCCCGGATCGCCCGCTGCTCCTCGCTCGCGTCCTTGTGCTCCACGATCGCGGTCACCGCACCGCTGCCGGCGTCGCGCACGATCCGGCCGTACCCGGTCGCGTCCGGGACCTCGGCGGTCAGCACCGTCACGGCGTTGCCGTCGGCGGTGTGCGCGGCGGCCAGGCTCGCGAGGGTCTCACCGGTCAGCAGCGGAGTGTCCCCGCAGACCACGATCACGGTCCCCTCGACGGCACCGCCCAGCTCCTCCAGGCCCATCCGGACCGCGTGCCCGGTGCCCTTCTGCTTCTCCTGCACGGCGGTACGCGCCTGGGAGTCGGCCTCGGCGAGGTGCGCGGTCACCTTCTCCCGCGCGTGCCCGACCACGACGACCAGGTTCTCGGGCTTCAACTCACGCGCGGCGGCCAGCACATGACCGACCAGGGAACGGCCGCAGATCTCATGCAGGACCTTCGGTGTGGCCGACTTCATACGGGTGCCCTCACCCGCTGCGAGGACGACGACGGCTGCCGGGCGAATGGCGCTCACGGGATGCCCTTCGGCTTTTGGGTGAGGTGGACATCCGCAGGATACCGGGGCGGTTGAGGGGGGAGACGAGAGCGGGTCCCGACCCTGTCTGGGTCAGGACCCGTGGCTGGGCTCCCGGGGGAGGACTCGAACCCCCATAAGCGACACCAAAAGACGCTGTCCTGCCCTTAGACGACCCGGGATGGCCACTATGTCCGGTTCGATGAACCGGACGAGAGTGCAGCACCTACTATGCCGTACCAGGCGCCCTCAATGCGACGGTACAGCTCGGCGCTCTGTCGCACCTTGATGGCGAAGCAGCCGCGGTATGTGTCGCCTGTGTTCTTGCGAACGGTCATCGGCTTGTGCCTCTTGAGGACGGTCTTGCCCAGGAGTGACCTGTCCACGCCGACAAGACTGGCCCAGTACTGCTCAGCCGCATCGACATCGGCGGTTTCGTGGATCATGACTCGGCAGCGCAGCCGGTCGCGGTGCACCCCGAGGAGGTCCAGCCAGGCGAGGAAGACTCTGATCATTTCGGAGTCACTGTTGACGAACTCCACGCTTTCGCGGCGAGCGTGCGGTTTGTCCTTTGTGCCCTCAGCCCAGTACAGGCCCACGCCCAGGAGAAACAGCTCGCGCTCGGAGAGCTCGCCCACTGTTGCGGCCGCCGCCTGCTTGGTCTCCTCGCGCTCGCAGCTTTGTGATGCGCGAAGTCGCGCAAGCCCGGCGTTCATGCGGGCTCGTCGTTCTTCGGGCGTGCACTGGGGATCCGGCTTCGGCAGGTCCCGCACCCACAGTGAGACGGAGCTCTTGGAGCATCCCAGCTCCGCCTGAATCTGGTTGTACGTCCATCCCTGCCTGCGCAGCTCCCGCGCCCGCTCGCGCATGTCGTCCTTGGCGCGCGGGCGCTTCGTCCAATCCGGAGGGGGTTCGCCCTCGACGAGGCGTTGGAGCGTCTCCTTACTGTGAATCTCCAGCTCGTCCCGGATCTGCCGAAGGCTGTACCCCTCGCGCCGCAGCGCGACAGCCTGCTCCCGCAGGCCCTCGAAGTCGGCGTATTTGCCGTGTGGATGTGCCATGTGCATACCGTCCGGCCGGAATGGCGGCCTCCGGGGTCGAACAAGGGATGTTCACCAGTTCGAGGTAAATCGACCGGATCGGCTACGTGTTGATCACGCAGTGTGGTCGGTGTCCCGCGCGGGAAACTCGCCGGAAAAGCACCGTTGCGCGCCCGTAGGCTGGACGCATGACCACGACGGGGGAAGAGCGCGCCACGGCTGTGACCGGGCCGTGGTGGTGGGCGCGGTGGCGCAGTGCGCTGTTCGACGGGGCTCTGGCGCTGGCGTCGGCGGCGGAGTGTGCGGCGGAGGGGGTGCCGTTCGCCCGGGACGCCGGGATTCCGCCGGCCGCCGGGGTCGTCTTCGGTCTGCTGTGCGGGGTGGTGCTGCTGGTCCGGCGGCGGTGGCCGATCGCCGTCGTGCTGGTGGCGATCGCTGTCACGCCGGCCCAGATGGGCTTCCTGATGGGGATCGTCGGGCTCTATACGCTCGCCACGTGTGAGTTGCCGCGGCGGGTCATCGGGGCGCTGGCGGGGATGTCGCTGGTCGGGACGATGGTCGTGACGTTCGTGCGGGTGCGGCAGGACATGGCGCGGGGTGATTTCACCCTGGGTGACTGGTTCGTGCCGTTCGCCGCGGTCACGACTTCTCTGGGGCTCACGGCGCCGCCGCTGCTGCTCGGTCTGTATGTGGGTGCCCGGCGGCGGCTGATGGAGTCGCTGCGGGAGCGGGCGGACAGCCTGGAGCGGGAGCTTCAGCTGCTCGCGGAGCGGGCGGAGGAGCGTGCGGAGTGGGCGCGGAGCGAGGAGCGCACCCGGATCGCCCGGGAGATGCATGACGTCGTGGCGCACCGGGTGAGTCTGATGGTGGTGCATGCCGCGGCTTTGCAGGCGGTGGCCCGTAAGGATCCGGAGAAGGCCGTGCGGAACGCGGCGCTGGTCGGGGACATGGGGCGGCAGGCGTTGACGGAGTTGCGGGAGATGCTGGGTGTGCTGCGCAGCGGGGAGGGTCCGCGGCCCGCTTCGCCGGGGCGGGCGTCGGCTGCTGTGCCGCTGGTCGCGGTGGGGGTGGCGGCTGCCGCGGCGGCTTCCCGTGTCGCGGGTGAGCCGGGGGGCGGTGGGGAGGGGCCGTGTCTGGCGGAGCTGGAGGAGTTGGTCGGGCAGTCGGCTGCCGCGGGCATGGTGGTGGATCTGTCGGTGGAGGGTGAGGTGCGGCCGTACGGGGCGGAGGTCGAGCAGACGGCGTATCGGGTGGTGCAGGAGGCGCTGACGAACGTCCACAAGCACGCGGCGGGTGCGAAGACGCGGGTGCGGCTCGCGCACCGGGGCTCGGAGATCGCGATGCAGGTGGAGAACGGGCCGCCGCCGGAGCCGGGGTCGGCGTCGGCGGCGCGGTTGCCGTCCGGCGGGAACGGTCTGGTCGGGATGAAGGAGCGGGTCGTGGCGCTGGGTGGTGTGTTCGTGTCGGGGCCTACGGAGGCGGGGGGTTTTCGGGTGTCGGCGGTGATTCCGGCGTAGGGCCGTGCCGCGCCGGCTTTCGCGCCCGCTGTGCGGTGCGGCGGGTTCAGCCGGTGCTGAGGCGGACCGGTGTCAGGCCGGAGACGAGGGCGGACAGGGCGTGGTCGATGTCGGGGCCGAGGTACCAGTCGCCGGTGTGGTCCAGGGCGTAGGCGCGGCCTTCGGCGTCGATGGCGAGCAGGGTCTGTGTGTCGCTCTCGGCGCCCAGTGGGCAGACGTCGGTGCCGAGGGCGCGGCCGAGGTCGCCGAGGGTGCGGGCGAGGTGGAGGCCGTGCAGCGGGTCCAGGTCGAGGGCGGCGGGGGCGATCTGGCGGCCGGGGCCGGTGGGGGCGATGTGCAGGCCGCCGAATTCCGCCCAGGCTTCGACGGCGGCGGGGAAGACGGTGTGGCGGTGGCCGGCCGGGGAGGCGTGTTCGCGCAGGGTGTCGGCCCAGGTCTCGGCCTGCTTTATGTCCCAGCGTCCGGGTTGCCAGCCGGCGGCGCGCAGGGCGGTGTCGACGGGGGTGGCGAAGCGGGAGGGTGGTCCTTCCGGTTCGGGCGGGGGTGAGGGTTTCGCCGAGGGGCGGGTGGGGCGCTTGGCGGAGGCGCGGCGGTCGGCTTGCATCGGCCCTTCGTTCGTCCTGTCGTCTTGTGCGGGGTGTGGGTGCGGGTCCGTCAGGCCTTGTTGCCGGCGGGGTCGACGATGTAGACGCCGAAGTGGGCGCTGAGTGCGGTGCAGGCGCGGCAGGGGGTGGCGAAGGTGCCGTGCAGGGGGTCGCCGTCCTCGCGGATGCGGCGGGCGGTGAGTTTCGCCTGTTTGAGGGCCTTGCGGGCTTCGCCGTTGGTCATGGGTTTGCGCGAGGCGCGTTTGCTGCGGGTGGCGTCGACGGCGCTGATGTGCCGTGAGATGAGGATCGTCTCGGCGCAGCGGCCGGTGAAGCGGTCGCGCTGGGCGCTGGTGAGGGTGTCGAGGAAGTCCTGTACGAGGGGGTGGAGGGCGGGGGGTTCCTCGCCGCGTGCGGCGGTGCCGGTGAGGGTGGCGCCGCGGACCGAGAGTGCGGCGGCGATGGTGGGGAGTATGCCGTCGCGGCGGTGACGGAGGGTGGGCGCGTGCGGTGCCTCGCTGCTGCTCCAGCCGATCCGCGGGTCGCCGGAAGCGCTGGTCTGCGGTCCCGTCTGCGTCGCGTTCATGATCATCGTTCCCCTCCCGAACATCCCCCCGAGGGACACAGAGTGCCAAATCGCGTGGCCCGTGGGAAAGCTGGGGCGGTGCGACACGCCCGGTTCTGGGCGGTGTGTCACGGCGGGGTGACGCCTGGTCACGGTCGGGTGGAGAGGGGTGGGGGCGGGTGGTCGGGCCGTGCGCGGGCGGTGGGTGGTGGCCCGGTGACCGGTGTCGTCGTACCGCATAGGCTGTCGGCACGCCGCGCTCGCGCGGTCGGCGCGTTGGGTCGACGCGTCGGAGAGTTGTAGTCGATACGGGTCTCGGTGGGCGGAGCGGGAAGCCGCCCGGTCGCGGGTCGTACAGAGTGCCGCAGGGGGCAACCGCCATGACGACAGGTCGGCTCGGGCTGGGGGTACCACCCGGCCGCCAGGGTGGAGGGCAGGCCGCGCCGCCGAACGCGGCCTATGCCGGGCAGATCGTGCACTTCCCGGACCCGGTCCGGGCGGCCCGTCACCCCAGAGGCGTGCGGGTGGACGAGCGCGGTTACCCCGACTTCTCGCCGTACGCGCGGGCGGCGGCGCAGATCGCGGAGCCGCCGGAGGGTTTCGGCGTGGACGAGTTGCGGTTGACGGACTACGTCTCGGCGAACGCGGCGTTGTCGGCGACCGGTCACGACCTGTGGGACACGGTGCCGAGTGTGGCGACGCCGCACGGCTGGACGTGGCACCACGTGGTCGGTACCCGGCGTCTGGAGCTGGTTCCGGTCGAGGTGAAGGCGTTGTTGCGCCACCACGGTGGGATCGCGAGCGCGAACGTCGACCGGACGAAGCGGGGCACGCGGCCGTTGGAGGAGACCCGGCCTGCGCACTTCCGGCTGCCCAAGTCGGGTGTGGCGGTCTCGGAGCAGCAGGTGCAGGGGGTGGAGGAGGACCTGGGGTACCGGTTGCCGGGCGCCTACCGCTCCTTCCTGAAGGCGGCGGGCGGGTGTGCGCCGGTGGGTACGGCGCTCGACGCGGAGCTGGGTCTGCTGTTCGACCAGCCGTTCTTCACGGTGCGTGAGGAGGCGGCGGTCAACGACCTCGTGTACGTCAACAAGTGCCTGCGCGACCATCTGACCAAGGACTACCTGTGCGTGGGTTTCGTCCAGGGTGGTCTGCTCGCGGTGAAGGTGAAGGGCGAGCGGCTCGGGTCGGTGTGGTTCTGCGCGTACGACGATGTGCGGGACGTGGATCCGGCGTGGCCGCAGGCGGAGCGGGTGGAGCGGTTGCTGCTGCCGTGCGGTGAGGATTTCGACGCGTTCCTGTCTCGGCTGGCGGGCTCCCCGCCGGAGTTGGAGACGGTGGCGAACCTGATGGTGGACGGCGGATTCGCGCATGCCGTTCCGGTCTCTTCCGTGGGGGAGTGAGCTCGGCGATGGTGACGTTCGCGCAGGCGCAGGAGCGCGCCGAAGAGTGGATCAACGGTGATGTGCCGTCGTACCAGCACCGTGAGGTGCGGGTACGGGAGTTCGAGCTCGGGTTCGTGGTGTGGGCCGAGGACCGTGCGCAGGGCCCGCGTTCGGACGGGGGCAGGCAGCGGCTGGTCCTCGCCCGGGACAGCGGCGAGGCCACGTTGTGGCCCGCGCTGCCGGTGGGCGAGGTGATCCGCCGGTACGAGGAGGAGTACGGCCGTCCGGAGCCCGCCGCCGCCCCGGCGGCGCCCGCCCGGGTGGATCTGAACCAGACGTCGTTCCTGCTCAGTCCGCCGGAGTGGTTGCAGGAGGCGGCGGACAAGCTGGGGATCCCGGACCGGCGGGGAGAGGCCGGTGCGGCGACGGCAGCGGCTCGGGCGGAGGCCGGTGACGCTGGTGACGCCGGTTCGGTTGGTGCTTCCGGTGCTTCCGGTGCTTCCGGTGCTTCCGGTGCTTCCGGTGCGGCCGGGGCACCGGCGGGCGCGGCGGCTGCGCCCGGTGTGCCGAGTACGCCGGTGGGGGCGACCCCGTGGGCCGGGACCGACACCAACGCGGATGTGGGGGAGGACCGTTCCGTGCCGCTTCCCGCGACGGTGTTCGCGCCGCCGCTGAGCGAATCCGGCGACGGTACGCCGCCGGCTGCCGCGCCGGACGCCAAGACGGCGCTGATGGCGGGTGGCAGCGGGCTTCCGCGTACGGCGGTGGCACCGGCGTTGGATGAGACCGGCACACCTGCCGCACCTGCCGCACCTGCCGCACCGGGCGTGCCCGGCGCGCCGGGCACGCCCCAGGCCAGCACGCCTCCGCCTCCGCCGGGGAGCACCCCGCCCCCGCCGCCGGGTCCGTTCGGTCAGGGGGCTCCGCCGCCCCCGCCGCCGGGTCCGTTCGGTCAGGGGGCCCCGCCGCCTCCGCCGCCGGGCAGCACGCCGGTCCCGGGAGCTCCGCCCCCGCCGCCGGGTGTGCCGTACGGCTACCCGCAGGGCCCCGGTGCTCCGGGCGTCCCGGCGACTCCGCCGGGGGGTGCGCCCGGCGCTCCGCACGCGCCCGTCCCCGGGGACGGTCCGGCCGCCTCCGGGCGCCCGCTGCCGCCGAACGCCGGTGACATCGCCGATGCGGCGACGAGCAAGGCGGCCCCTCCGCCGCGCCGTGGCCGGGGCGCTTCGCCCACGCCTCCGCCGCCGGGCGCCCCCGGCACCCCGGGAGCGCGGCCGGGCGCGGCTCCCGCGCCGCCGCCTGCCGGAC